>DAOWIJ010000243.1 GCA_030640955.1 Fidelibacterota bacterium | reverse complement strand
AAGATCGTCTACCTGGCCAACCCCGATAACCCCACCGGCACCTACTTTACGGTGGGAGAGTTCGACGCTTTTATGGAACGGGTGCCGCCCCGGGTGCTGGTCATACTGGACGAGGCCTACGTAGAGTTCGCCCGCGACCTGTCCGACTATCCCGACTCCATGCACTACCGTTACGACAACGTCATCACCCTGCGTACTTTCTCCAAGGCCTACGGACTGGCGGGGCTGCGGGTGGGCTACGGCTTCGCCCATGATCAGCTCATCGGCAACCTGTTGAAGGTAAAACTGCCCTTCGAACCCTCGCGCCCGGCCCAGGCGGCGGCCCTGGCGGCTCTGGAGGATGAGGATCACCTGAAGGCTTCCATTGCCAATACTCACACGGGTATGGCGACCCTCACCATCGCCTTCGATAAACTGGGGCTGGATTACATCCCCTCGGCCGCCAACTTCGTGACCCTGAAACTACCTTCGGAACAGGCGGCCACCGATTTCACGGCGGCTATGCTCGCTCGAGGCGTGATCCTGCGCCACCTGGCCTCCTTTGGCTGGCCCGACCTGGTACGGGTAACGGTGGGTCTGCCGGACGAGAATGAATATCTGGTTGAGCAGCTGGAAGCAAGCCATTAACCTGGTACAGGGCGCTAGATGGTCAAACGACAGACCGCTGATCTGCCTCCATTACCTCACCCCTCTCGCTCAGCGAGGCCCCTCTCCTGGAGGAGAGGGGACGGCCGCAGGACGGGGGTGAGGTTATCCCGCCGCTGACCCTGTTATCGGACCTGGTGGCGGCGGTGCACCTGGGTTATGCCGCTTTCGTGGTAATAGGCTTTGTGCTGATCCTGGCAGGCGCACTTTGCAGGTGGCGATGGATTCGCAACCGCGTCTTTCGGATGCTGCATCTGGGATGTATAGTGCTGGTGGCTGTAGAGGCTGTGGTGGGACAGATCTGCCCCCTTACACTGCTTGAAAACTGGCTGCTGGTGGCGGCGGGTCAGAGTGGTTATGAACGCACTTTCATCGGCCAGCTGCTTTTTGATCTACTCTATTACGATTTTCCCGCCTGGGTTTTCACCTTGGTCTATCTGACGCTGGCGGCACTAACCGGGCTGACCCTGCTGCTCATACCGCCGGCCAAGCGTCTTGTTCAGCGGCCATAGCGGATATTGGTCCAACGATACTTGAACCAGCCCAGCCCACCCAAATAGCCGATTGCAAACAGCCACCAGGGATAGTGGGGTTCTTGCTCGACCGCCAAGTCAGGCAACGCCCAGAAGAAAGTCGCCAGGATGAGCGCGCCCGCGGCAATCTCGATGGACCAGTCGGTGCGGGTGAGCGGCGATGGCTGGTCCTCCGGCAGATACAGGAGCATGATCCCGGCGGTGATCAGCCCCAGGGATACGATAATCGGCGCCAGTACGGGGGCAGTCCATGGGAGCGGAATAAGAAACAGGATATCCCATTCCAGCAGTGAGGCGGGCCAGCCCAGGCGGAGTTTCAGCACCAGGTAGTAGATCAGGTCCCACACTCCGAAGCAGTATATGTACACTGCGAAGCGGTGCAGCTGGTTACGGACGCTTAACAGGGCCACCGACAGCAGGACCAGCAGGGTGGCGGCCTCCCGGACCACTTCGGTAGCCACCATTTCCATGGGCCAGGGCGTCAGGATCAGCAGGGCGAAGCCGTCCGGGTAGTAGAGGGCCCGCAGGTATACCACCACCGCCGCTTCGATATAGCCGAAGCCGATGCCGAATACGGTGAGATAGAGAATAAGTCTGCCGCGTGGAGTATTCATCCTGCCTGAAAATGCTGCGTGTATGCACCCCTATTGTAGGTAAATTTCGTCACGGCCGCAATAACCATTTGAGAATGGGGAATCTCACAAATAGTACCCTGATTAGTCTAAGACGGCCGCTATGGGCCTGGCTGGGCGTTTTTACGGTGCTCTGCGCCAGCGTAGGGCCATATCTTAATGATCTCGCGCCTCATTGCCTGGCTCATGACCACCTCCCATTTATAGCTGATCCCCTCGCTGGGGGGCCACCGCACGGCATCCATCATACCGATTGCAGTTGGGCCAATGAAGTTCAACGCTCCTGGTACGGAATTGGCCCGGCAAAGTATAGTTTGCAGGTTGATCATAGCATATCAGAGCTAATTCTTGTGAGCAGGGCCCCTGTCGCTGATTTCGTCAATATCTTTATATCTCCGCGCGCCCCTCCTGTTACGCTGCACTTGACCTGAGTCAGACGGAACAACTTTACCCTTATGCAGGGCCGGATTGCCCGGCCCCAGAATGTGCGAGGAGTGCCATGAGAAAATTTCTCTCTGCTGCCATATTTATTCTTTCACCCCTGATGGCACAAACAACCGCCAATCCGGATGTCAGTGTCATCGGGGACCTGATCATTGATCAAGACCAAATGACCACTTCCGGTGTGGAGTTGGCGATCCAGGGATACGTGAACCCCTTCGCCCGGGCCGATGTGTTCCTTCACAAACATGCCGACCATGAGGCCATCCATCTGGAGGAGGCCTTCCTTAGCATTGAGCGCGGGCTGCCGTTCAACATGGGTCTGCGAAGTGGCATATTCCGCCCCGACCTGGGGAAGATAAACCGGGAGCACGTCCACACTTATCCCTTCATCGTAGCCCCGAAGGCGGTGCAAAGCGTCTTGGGCGACCACATGTGGAGCGGCACCGGTCTGGAGGCCGACATGCTGCTGCCCATGCCCTGGTACAGCAAGCTGGCAGCCGGGGTTTTCGCCAACGGGATCATACTTCATCACCACGCTGATACGGACCACGATCACGCGGCGGAAAATGAGCAGTGGGCCGGCAATGCCCGGTGGTCCCAGTTTTTCGATCTGACAGCCGTCACCCACCTGGAGCTGGGTATTAATTACTATCGTAACCTGACCGCCGACAGCATCGTAGTTGGTCCGCAAGACCTGGCCGGGCTGGATTTCAAGTTCAAGTGGCGCCCGGATCGCTTCCGGTCATTCACCTGGCAGGGGGAATACTTTCTCGTAGATAACGGCGAGCCTGAGACGGTTCACGCCGCCTACACGTTCACTAACCTGCAATTCAACCAGGTGTGGAATGCCGGGATGGTGCTTGATTACTGTTCTGATATGGAGGAGGAGAATTACTTGGGAACAGGTATCTTCGTCGGTTACAGTCCGGCGGAGCATTCTTCCGTCTTTCGCCTCAGAATGCACCAGGGAACCCATGGGGATGAAAAGGAGTTCACCGTCATGGGGCAGATCATCTGGGCTCTCGGTCCTCACAAACCACACAAATTTTAGGAGCGCGTCATGAAACGTATAGTCTTTATTCTTATCTTGGCTGTGGGCGTCGTCGCCGGCAAGGTCCGGGTGGCGGCGGCCACCACCGATCTGAAGGATATTGCGGAAACCATCGGCGGGGACCGCATTTCAGTAGTCAGCATCGCCCGGGGCAACCAGGATCCGCACTACGTGGAGGTGCTGCCGTCATATATGATGAAAGTGAAAAAGGCAGACCTGTATCTTATGGTGGGGATGGAACTGGACATGTGGAGCGACCAGATCATCGACGGTTCGCGTAACAAGCGGCTCCGGATTGTGGACTGCTCTCAGGACATTGAACGCCTGGAAGTCCCCACCCGGAAAGTGGATGCCAGTTTGGGGGACATCCACCGTTTCGGTAATCCTCACTACAATCTGGACCCGGCCAATGGCAAAGTTATAGGCAGAACTATTGCCGAGGCCCTCATCGAAGCCGATCCCGCCGGCCGGTCCATCTTCGAAGCCAACCTGGCGGACTTCGAGCGCCGGATCGACGAGGCGTT
>DAOWIJ010000013.1 GCA_030640955.1 Fidelibacterota bacterium | reverse complement strand
GATGATGTAGAAGGCGTCATCCACATACCTGCTTTCCGGATATTCATCAATAACCTTAATCGATTTCTCAATAGCCAAGGCAAAGGACTGGGCCGCCTTCGACGAAATCTGCCGGTTATCAGACTCGCCGGTCCGCTCAATTTCCTTCATACCAGCCTGGTAATAAGTCTCGGCGTTATAGAAGGTATTGAAATATGCGCAACCGAACATCAGCAAGGTTATACTGACCGTGAGGCCCAATCTTATCAGGCTGGCCAGTAAGGCGACATTTACCGGCCTGTTACCGTGTACAGGATGAAATATCGGTCTATGCTTCATACAGATGGCATAACTGTTGGCTTGAGTTTACCCCTGTGCCGGGAGTTGCGCAAGGATGGGAGAGGCGCACCGGGGGACACGACTTACAATTTTCATGCAACCGTACGCCGGGCTTCCGCCCCTGCTTAAGATAAACTGGCGTCCCCTCGAATAAATCGAATTGCGTGGAATAGATCGTCACACCTGGGCAGAGAGCTTTGCGCCCGCGATAATGGCAAAGATAACAATGTCTGCCAGAATATGGGCAATCACAGGCGCCAGCAAGCCCTGGGAACGATGTCGGATCAATCCAAGTACGATCCCGTAGACAAAGGCCATACCTACACCCCAAACGCCGTTGGGAAAAGCGCCTTGGGGGAAATGCATCGCGCCAAACAATGCCGCTTGAATCAACACCACTGTCATCCCGGCGCCTACTGCGCCTTCAAGGGATTGCATCAGGATGCCGCGAAATACCCCTTCCTCCATCATGGCGTTCAGTATAGCAAAGGCGAGACCCGCAAGCAGAAGGAGTCCGATCGGCATTTCAGGAAGAAGTTTGAAAAACGGCTCCAGATCAGGATCAGCAGCGAAATACCAGAGCAACACGCCTGCGCCGGATAATAGAACGGTGACGATCACCAACAATCGGATGTCTCTGCCACAACGACCCGGATGAAGCCACAGCACCGATGTACGGAGACTCCGTATAGTCCACGCAAGGCTGGCGTATGCAGCCAATGGCAGAAGAAAATGGAGCGGCCACCTGAGACCGGGCATCATCGTGGATATAAATATCCAGATTAGGGAAAATACTGAGATATGAACCGCGTACGGCTGGTTAAACCAGATTGATGCTGCTACCAAAAGCGCGGATGCAACCAGCAGCCAGCCGCTCGCAACAACGTTGAAAAGCAGAAATACCAGAAGTAGTACGCTGGCTAAAAGAGTAATCACGGTTCCTGCCGAGGTTAACCGTGGTGGCGGTTCAATCACGCTAACCATACCATTAAATATATACTCCTCATTGTTTGCAGGCAAGTTTCTCGTCAACCAACCTGGCTGCGCATGTGTCACGCGCGAATTTCCCACCTAAAACTAGCATTGGTCCCCCGCTTGGCCCTATTTTATGACTATGACACTAGTCCCCCATCCCGCCTACCTGGATTTGTTGCGTTCCGGGGAGTTGGCAAGCCGGGTGGAAACCGCCCGGAGGCTGCTCTCCCCCTGCACGGTGTGTCCGCTGCCCTGCCCGGCTGACCGTCTGGCCGACAGGACCGGGGCCTGCCGCACGGGTCGACTGGCCAGGGTTAGCAGCTACGCCCCGCATCACGGTGAAGAGGATGTCCTGCGGGGCTGGCGCGGATCCGGGACTATATTCTTCGGCGGCTGCAACCTGCGCTGCCAATATTGCCAGAATTCCGATATCAGCCAGAACAAGTCAGGCCGGGAAGTTTCGGCCGCTGAACTGGCCGCCATGATGCTCGATCTTCAGGATTGCGGCTGCCACAATATCAACCTGGTTTCCCCCAGCCACGTGGTTCCGCAAATCCTGGAAGCATTGCTGCTGGCCGCTCAATGGGGATTAGCGCTGCCCCTGGTGTATAACACCGGTGGCTATGATGCCCTGGACACACTGTGCCTTCTGTCGGGCGTTATCGATATTTACATGCCCGATATGAAATACAGTGATCCACAGACAGCGCTGCGCCTGTCCCGGATACCCGACTACCCGGCCATCAACCGGGCCGCCATTCGTGAGATGCATCGTCAGGTCGGTGTCCTGGAAGTGAGCAATATTGGACTGGCCGTGAGGGGATTGCTGGTCCGGCACCTGGTGCTTCCCGAGGACCTGGCAGGCACAACCGAGACCGCCCGCTTCCTGGGTGAGGAGATATCAAGGGATACTTTCGTCAACCTGATGGATCAGTTCCACCCCGCTTACAAGACGGCCTCCAGCCCGCCGCTGAACCGCCGTATCACGTCCCGCGAATATTTACGGGCCGTTGAGGCCCTTACATCGGCGGGATTGCACAGGGGCTTTCCGTCCTAGTCAGCCGGATAGCGGTACTCGCCGCCGGCCCACCACCTGAAAGTGACGGCCGTTGCGCATAAATAACATGCGCTCGCAAGAGCGGCTACCGTCATGAATCCAAGATTCAATGCTACGATTGTGGCCACCGGTGCGGCTATAACGGACGCAAATCCGTTAACGCCCCAGGCCCAGGGGATCAGATGGCCCGCCCGCGCAGATTCCAGCCAGCCTATGCCGGTTGGAAAAAAGACCCCCAGGGCTGTTGCCAGTGGCGACAGGCATACCACCACCAGTACGAAGCGATACACTCCTGACAAGGCCGCCAGCCCGGCTGCGAAACGGGAACTACCGGCGAACATAGCCACGAGCAACAGGATGACCAGGCAGGCCGCCGCCGGCACCAGGTAAGGTCTGTATGGTCCCCTGTACCCGGCAAGCATACTGCCGACACCGGCGAAAATCAGTAAAGCGGTGATTACACCCGCCACGGCAAAAACCGGGTCGCCCAGGATCAGTACCAGCTTCTGTATAAGAACGATCTCGATCAGCATAAAGCCGAACCCGATAGCGCCAAAATACCAGAGACTCGGCGGAGAAGCAGCCGGATGTGCGGTGGTTCGCCTGGAGGGGAACCGGCGGTAATTAATCCATAATGGTATCAGAATCAGTATTGCTCCACCGGTCAGCAGCAGCGCCAGGGTAATCCAGAGCAGCACGTAGCCCCACTCAGCCAGCATGATGCCGGCCTTCCCAAGAATATCGTGCAGCAACGGTATCGAGCGCAGTGTAAGAAAATGGTAGAAATAGGGACGGTTATCCGTGGGGGGCTTCAGATTGAAGGGAGAAACGACCGCCGGCCCGGTTGCGGTGCCCAGGGCCAGAACTTTCAGGTTTGACATGAGCGATGTATCAGCCACCTCGTGAAACACCATGGAACCGTTGTGCCCGGGGAGATAGAGCAGATCGAATCCATCGGCTGCGGCAAAATCGCTGATCCGCGCCAGCTCTT
>DAOWIJ010000270.1 GCA_030640955.1 Fidelibacterota bacterium | reverse complement strand
GGTATGTTCAGCTCCGTTTCCCTCATGCGCTCATCGACGTAAGCCGCCACCTCTTTGATATAATCAGGATTGGCGACCGCCCTTACAGTGTACTCGTTGTCATAGATCTCAACCCTGACAATGTTCTGGCTCTGGTCGGACATGGCTAGATCCTCCACATGAATGTTAACTGCCGCTACGCCAGATGGCCTTATGCTTGCTTTCTAAAGCCGCGGTGATTCGCTTGACCTGCTGCTCAACTTCCCCATCTTTCAGAGTGCGGTCAGCCGCCTGAAAATAAAGTCTGAAAGCGATGCTCTTCTTGGCTGAGGCCACACCCTCGCCCGAATATAAGTCAAAAATGCGGCTATTACGGAAATATTTGCCACCCTTATCCCTGATGGTCTTTTCCAACGCATCAGCAGTAGCCCCGACAGGCACCTCCAGGGCAATATCACGCTCCACTACCGGGAAAGGCGCAACTTCATTATACGCAACCGTGCGGCCTTTCAACAATTCACCAAGCTGATCCAAATCCAACTCCGCCACCGAAACTTCCGTATCAATGGAAAAGGAGTCCCGCATTTCAGAGTCAATCCCACCCATATGCCCCACCACGGTATCAGCTATGCAAAACTGGATCGCATTGGTGAGTCCCCGCACTTGCGCTGGAATGGCCGTAACCCGCGGCAGGCGCAGCACAGCCAATAAACTTTCGATGGAGCCCTTCAGATAGAATTGATCGCGATCGGCCTGGTCCTTCCAATGTACATCGCGACTGCCGCTCCCACTCGATGCTGCAAATCCCAGCATGAAGTGTTCATCGGCCCGGTTATAGGCTTCCTTATTGTAGTATTGTACCGCACCGATTTCAAATAGCAACACGTTTTGTTGCTGCCGCCGCTCGTTAAAGGATACTGCCTGCAGTAGTCCGGGGATAAGCGATGTTCTCAGGTAAGCCAGCTCACTGCTGAGCGGATTCGTCAACTCAACCGCCTGAGCGTCGGAAAACAGGGAGCAATATTCGCCGCGCGTCAAGGTCGTGCTCATGTGCTGATGGTAACCCCAGCCAACCAGCCTCGACACGATTCCAGTAAACCATTCATGGCTATCGGCTATGATAGAGCCCAACGGCACTTGAATACTCTCAATGGTCGGCAAATTATTGTAACCCTCGATGCGGGCAATTTCCTCTATCAAATCGACCGGCAGTTCCAGTTCGGGCCGGAACAGAGGTACTCTACACGTGATTTGCCCCCCGGATTCTGCGGCTGTTTCGATACCAAGTGACTCCAGGTGGGCAGCCATGCGCTCGGCGGTCAGGTCCGTGCCCAGCAGGCGATTGGTGAATGCCGTTGAGAGCGTGATTTCCTTCGGTTCGTGCCTGACGGGATAGGCATCCAGCCTGCCACGGGCAATTTCGCCACCGGCCAGCTCCTTAATCAGCGCGGCTACGCGATCCAGAGCGAATATCAGCCCTTCAATATCGGTGTCCCGTTCGAAGCGCTTGGACGCCTCAGAGGATAGATCCAGCGTTTTGGCTCCCCGGCGAATGACGGACGGCGCAAAATAGGCGCTCTCAATAAGGATATTCCGTGTCTGCTCGGTAACTTCCGAATCCAGGCCACCCATTATACCGGCCAGGGCAACAGGGCCGTCACCATCGGCAATGAGCAGGTGTTGATCACTCAACTTGCGCTCTTCACCGTCAAGGGTGGTGAAAGTCTGGCCATTCCTGGCAAAATAGACGTCTATACGCCCCTTGGCGAGTTTGTCATAATCAAAGGTGTGCAGGGGATGGCCCAGTTCCATGAGTACGTAGTTTGACGCGTCCACCACATTATTGATGGGCCGCAGGCCGATTGTGGTCAGCCGGTCGGCCAGCCATTTGGGCGAGGGACCGATCTTGACTCCCTGAATAACCCGGGCCGCGTAACGATGGCAACCGTCCGGTCCGGATATGGATACCTTTGCCAGTTCCTCAACCGGCGTCTTGCCTTCCGCCAGATCAACCCTGGGCAACCGCACCTTCTTCCCTAATGAGGCAGCCAGGTCACGGGCCACACCCAGATGGCTGAAGGCATCGCCACGGTTGGGAGTAAGGTCCATCTCTATTACCGTATCGGACTGTGACTTCAAGTACTCCTTGAAGTCTAAACCAATGGGGGTTTCGGGATCAAGCACAATGATCCCGGTGTGATCATCCGACAGCCCCAGTTCATCTTCGGCACAGATCATGCCCTGTGAGACCTGCCCGCGAATCTTGGACTTCTTAAGCTTCAGTCCGCCGTGCAGCACAGCTCCAACGGTAGCCAGGGGAACAATCTGCCCCTTGGCAACATTGGGCGCTCCACAAACCACCGGCACCGTTTCAGCAGCGCCAGTACTAACCTGGCACAACTTAAGATGGTCAGAATCGGGCAGCGGAGTAACGTCATCCACCCGGCCGGTAACAACCCCTGTAAAGTCATAATCTTTGGATTGAACTGTCGCTTCCAGGCCCAGAGCTGTTAATTCTGCAGCAAGCTCTTCCGGTGAGTAGTCATGCTCAACGAACTCTTTCAGCCAGTGGTAGGATATATTCATAGTGCTAGAATTGCGTCAGAAAGCGAAGATCGCCTTCATAGAAGTAGCGGATATCGCCAATATCCCATTTGAGCATGGCCATGCGGTCAATCCCCATTCCAAAGGCGTAGCCGGTAAATTCGTCCGGGTCCACCCCACCCGCTTCCAGTACATTGGGATGCACCATGCCGCAGCCCAGGATTTCCAGCCAGCCGGTACCCTTTGTTATGCGGTAATCGCGTTCGGTGTCCAGGCCCCAGTATACATCCATCTCGGCGCTGGGTTCGGTGAAGGGAAAATAACTGGGTCTGAACCGGGTGACGGTATCGGGGCCATACAGTTCCCTGGCGAAATACGTCAGCGTGCCCTTCAGTTCGGCCATGGACGTATTGCGGTCTACAACCAGACCTTCTATCTGGTGAAATTGACAATGGCTGCGGGCGTTGATGGCCTCGTTGCGGAATACCCGGCCCGGCATGAGAATACGCAGTGGCGGATCCATTTGCTCCATGGCATGGATCTGATTATTGGATGTATGCGTTCGCAGCAGCTGCTCCTGGCCAAGATAGAAAGTATCCTGCATGTCCCGGGCGGGGTGATCGGGCTTGAAATTCAGCGCTTCGAAATTGTAGCGGTCGGTTTCCACTTCCGGGCCATAGAACACGGAAAACCCCAAACGCCCGAAAATAGCCTTTACTTCGTTCTCAATCTGGGTGACAGGGTGAATCGATCCATGTGGCACAGGATCACCGGGCAGGGTCACATCTATATCCGCGACCACTTCTGGCGCTTCGGCCGATGCTGATTGGAACTCGGACAGGCGCTCGGTAACATAGCTTTTAAGCTCATTCAGCTGCTTGCCTGTAAGCGGCCTTTCCGTCTGTTTAACGGACCCCAATTGGCTGAAAAGTCCCGCCAGCTTACCCTTACGGCCCAGGAATGCAATGCGCAGCTCCTCAAACGAATCGTCTCCAGCCGGTGCGGACTGGAGACGGTCATCGAACTCCGCACGGACTTTTTCAATGTCCGTGAGCAAACTCATCTATTATCAGGAAACGGTTTTAACCAGGGCAGTGAAACTGTCGGGATCGTACACCGCCAGATCAGCCAGGATTTTACGGTTGAGCTCGATGCCATTTGAACTCAGTCCACGCATAAAGATGGAATAGCTTACTCCATTCTGGCGCGCCGCTGCATTAATCCTTGTAATCCACAACCGGCGGAACTGGCGCTTCCTTTGCCGGCGGTCCCGGTAGGAATATGTCAAGGCCCTGGTTACCGCATCTTTGGCGGTCCGGTAATTACGGGACCGGGTACCATAGTAGCCTTTGGCTAATTTTAATATTTTGCGATGCCTGCGGTGACGCGGCACGCTACTGTTCGATCTGGGCATATTACTTACTTGCCTCCTAGCATTCTTTTAACGCGCTTGGTTTCGGCTGCCACCAGTATAGTGCTTTTGCGCAGCTGCCTTTTTCTTTTAGTCGATTTCTTCGTAAGAATATGACTGGCATTAGCGCGATTTCTCCTAACCTTCCCCGTGCCCGTGATCTTAAATCGCTTGGCGGCGCTCCGGCGGGTTTTCATCTTTTGCTTCAATTACTATCCTTCCCTATTGCTTTGGCACGAAATACATGGTCATGACACGTCCCTCGATTATGGGATTCTTCTCCACCACACCATGATCGGCCAGCATTTCAATTACTCTATCGAGGAGCTGCACTCCCAATTCCTGTCGACTCATCTCCCGGCCCCTGAAGCGCAACGAAACTTTCAGCCTGCTGCCGTCCTCCAGAAAATGCTTCGCCATATTAATCTTGGTAGCCAGGTCATGATCACCGATTGTGGGCCGAAATCTCACTTCCTTCACAGAGATTACATGCTGCTTCTTCTTGCTTTCCCGCAACCGCTTCTGCAGGTCGTAGCGGTACTTGCCAAAGTCCATAATTTTTGCTACCGGTGGCTCTGATCCTGGCGCCACCTCCACCAGGTCCAGCCCGGCCTCTTCCGCCATAATCATGGCCTCGGGTACCGGCACGATGCCGACCTGGCTCCCATCGGCCCCAACCAGCCGGACCTCACTTGCCGTTATTTCTTCATTAACACGGGGAGACTTGTTATCTTTCGCTATTGGGTTGGCTCCTCTCTCTAGTTGCTATTTCATACTGCATTTCAGAAATGACCGCAGCCAGCGGTTTACTTCCCTGGTCTCCGGCGAAACGCCGCCTGAGGGATACGGTTCCGGCTGCCTGTTCGCGCTCTCCGGCAATCAGCATCACCGGTATTTTCTGTAACTCCGCCTGACGGATTTTGGCCCCTATTTTTTCATCACGGGCATCGGTAGCCACCCTGATCCCGGCTGCCTTCAGCTCGTTGTGTACCTGCCGGCCGTATTCCGTGAATTTCTCAGATATAGGCAGCACGATGGCCTGCACGGGAGCGATCCAGAGCGGGAAGTCTCCCGCAGTGTGCTCCAAATATACACCGATAAAACGCTCCAACGATCCCAGGATGGCCCGGTGGATCAATACGGGACGCTGCTCCTGCGAGTGGTGGTCAATATACTTAAGCCCAAACCGCTCCGGAAGAGAAAAATCGAGCTGAATAGTTGTCAACTGCCATTTACGCTTTAGAGCGTCGCTGAAGAAGTAGTCTATCTTCGGGCCGTAAAAGGCGCCTTCCCCAGGATCAGTGCTGAATTTAATACCACCATCGGTCAGACTGGCGGATAAAATAGCCTCGGCCTGATCCCACAATTTTGGATCACCAATAAATTTTTCCGGCCGGGTAGATAGCTTAATCTCCACATCCAGGAAGCCAAAAGGTTCAAAAACATCCTCAACCATGGCAAACAGACTGGTGATTTCTTCCCCGATCTGGTCAGGTGTGCAGAATACATGTGCATCGTCCTGGGCGAAACTGCGCACCCTGGTAAGTCCGGACAGAACGCCGGCTTTTTCAAAGCGGTGCAGGCGGCCGAAATCAGCCATGCGTATGGGCAGGTCGCGGTAGGAATGTAATTTGGTGTTGTAAATCAGGGCATGAGCTGGGCAGTTCATGGGTTTGACGCCCTTCACCCGGTCAGGATTATCATCATCACCGATCAGGTACATGTACTCCCGGTAGTGCTCCCAGTGCCCGCTCTGCTTCCACAGCTCGATGTCAAATATCAGCGGGGTAATCACCTCGCTGTAGTCGTACTTCAGGTACAGTTCCCGCAGGAACTTCTCCAGCTCGTTATAAATGACCGTCCCCCTGGGATGGAAGAAGGGACTGGCCGGCGCAACGGAATGGAAGGAGAAGAGGTCCAGTTCATGGCCTAATTTGCGGTGGTCCCGTTGCTTGGCCTCTTCCTGCCGCCTCAGATATGCCTTAAGCTCTTTCCTGGTGCCCCACGATGTGCCGTAGATGCGCTGCAGCATCTTATTGCGCTCATCGCCCCGCCAGTAGGCGCCGGAGGTATTAAGCAGCTTGAAATGCCGTATTTTGCCTGTAGACGGCACATGGGGACCGCGACACAAATCCATGAATTCTTCCTGCTCATAAGCCGAAACAGTGTCGCTATCGCCAATCTGAGCGATGATCTCCAGTTTATAATCCTCACCCTGTTCGCTAAACAGCGATGTGGCGTCCGCCTTGCTCAGTTCCCTGCGGCTGACGGCATAGTCCGCCTCGGCCAGGCGCCGCATTTCCGCTTCTATGTCGGCCAGCATTTCATCGGTGAAGGGCGTATCCAGATCGATATCGTAGTAAAAGCGTTCCGCCAGGGCCGGACCAATGGCGATCTTGGCTTCCGGGTACAAACGCTTGACAGCCTGGGCCATGAGGTGCGCCGTACTGTGAAGCAGCACTTCCCGGCCCGCCTCGTCATTGGCGGTAATGATCCTGACAGTACTATCAGCGTCGATTGGATGGGTGAGGTCAACCAGGCGGCCATCGATTTCAGCAGCCACGGCGGCCTCGTACAGCCGCGGGCCGATCGACAGGGCGATATCTCCGGGAGTGGAACCTGTGGGCAGTTGCTGCACAGAGCCGTCTGGCAGGGTGACGTTGACGTTGGGCATTAGGCGTTATGGTGCTTTATGGCTGCGGCTCTTTCGGTACAATTATTTCTGTAAGTCCATCTTTCGAGGGGAAAATTTACAGCGCCCCTCGATAGTCTACCATTATTTTTTATTTGTTGGGTGTACCCTGTAGGGCTGTTTACAACAATATCAAACCGTACTTATTGAATAACGGCCTACACTGAGATCAAACGTCATATGCCAGGTCGAGATGATATCCCTTCCTATTATTAGATCATGACTTGTGAAATCACGAGGAGCTTCAGCTAATTGAACAGCAGGATACGCTGCTGCGAGCGGGGGTGGAAAGAATAGCGTCACAACATATACTTTTGCATCGACGTCATCCTCGGAGGCTGAAGAGAATTGGGTAAACCCGTGAACGGGCAGCACTAGCCTCTGTGCCAGACTAGGATTTATCATACCACCACGCGCGCCCGTATCAACAAGGGCATTACATAATTGCCCTTCCAATTTCATCTGGCCTTTTTCAGGATCGATTGGGGGCCCGATTGCAACCTTCATAACGGGGCCTCTGCCTAGAATTAATTCCGGCTGGTTCCCAAAATATTGAGTACCCATTCTAGGCTGTGACTAGGATTAGCTCTGCTTGATCTGACGGCAATAACTGCTGAATAATAAACCTACCGTCACTGAATTGCTCGATGCTGGCTTTATAAGCAGTGTCAAATTTATCGTAATGGCCGATTATTTTGCCTTCCCTCACAACGAAATACTTCTCAATTAGGCTGCCCTCGTCTTCTTTTCGCAACCGTTTCACTTGCGTCATGAAGTATCTATACCATTCTCTCAGCTCGTCCTCTGGCGCTTTTTTTCCGCCTGATGACATGTGTTACCTCCTATACCTGAATCCCAGATAGTGGTAATATAATGAATTCTCATAAAATGTCAAATGGGGTGCCCAAACTCGACACGACCACGCGTAGCGCCACCAATTTAGATGACCGACTCCCTCGTTCAAACAATTTTTTTGGGCTAGACCCAGCTATTGAATATCATTGCAAATCCTGTACCAGCGCCACCCCTTCGCCCAATCACCACTTCTGTGATCTTGCGTGAGCCGCGGTATTTGCATAGCTAACATAGATAGCGGGATTCACCTTAAGCGGGGAATTATGGCGTGGTCGATACTGGACTTGAACCAGTGACCTCTTGCATGTCAATAAACCCCTTCACGACGAGGGCATGCTGTTTACTGACCATATACGGACCATTCTACAATTCATACCCAGGGCTGCCGGGCATCCTTTTCAAAGGGCAAAATTACATTGCCCCTCGACGGTATGCACTAATTTTTGTTACTACCGCTTCGCCTCGACAACCGCTTTCGCGATCTTCGACAGCCGCGCCGAGAACGCCGCGCCGACCCACATGATCACGAAGGGCATTGTCGCCTCGTAGATCTCCAACGTAATCACATCGGTAAAGTATAGGAACGACAGCAGGAACGCAACCGCCACACCGATCTGTCGCTTCTTACTGTTCTCGCCAATGAACCAACCAACAATCATCTTACCCATCTCACTATCCTCCTGTTGTTTTGAATCCAAAGAATGCGCCAATGCCTGTGCCAATGGCCGTGCCGAGGGTGGACAAACCACCCATCCAAATCTTGATATTGCTGAAGCGCCGCTCTTGCTCCGTTATGCGCCCGTGCAGGGTCTTGTCCTCTTCACGCAGCCGGATTATTTCGGCATTCAGGGTCTCCTGCCCGGTGTGGATCTTGATCAGCATATCGCGCTGGGTCATGCCCTTGTACTTGTCGTCCGCCATCACTCCACCCCCGCCATCGGCCGCTTGGCAAATTCGACGCGCTCCAGCCAGCCCCGGGCGTACTTCTCCTGGGTGGGATTGGCGCTCATGATCTGCAGGTAACGGGATCCCTGGAATATGTTCATCACCTTGTACAGGATCTCCGCCTTGTCGGTCTCCAGGTAGGTGGCCAGCGCGCCCAACGTACGCCGACCGATCTTTCCATCTGTCCGCAGATCGGGATACAAATGGCTGGCCCTGTTAAGTATGTTCAGCGACTGCTGCAGGATGGCGATGGCCACCCCCGGCCCCATATTCACGGCCGTGTCAAACATCTCGGTGGCTATCAGGTGCGCCCCCAGGTCATCACCCCGGACCTTATCCCAGTATTGCTCGCGGTAGAATGCGCGCACCAGGGGCACCAGGTCGGCGCTTTCCGCCAGGGTGGACTTATCCCCCACCTCGTCCACGATCGCCCAGCCAGGCCAATCAGGGTGGTGCTTGCGGGAGATCCCCGCGTAGGTCTCGCCGCCCCGATCGGTGGGATCGTTCACGTAGCCACCCTCGTGGCCCATGGTCTGCCGGTAGGCCCTGGCATAATCGGGCTTCATCACACCACGTCCCGCAATGTCAGGGTAATGTTCCAGGGTTTGGCTGCCCCATAGTCCTCGGTTGCGTGCCACCTGACCACGCGCAGACGGCGATAGATGGGCTCATCGGCGTCCTTGTTAAAGGTGGCCAGGAACGGATACACCTTGCCCCGCACCAGGTCCAGGAACTCCTGGAAGTCCTCGAACTGCGCATCGGTTATCGGGGCCAGGTTGATATCAAACTCATCCCGCCGGCCATAAAATTGCTCCGCCTGCTCCCGGCCCGCCTCGTTTTCGCGCACGATAGCGCCCGGGTAGCCGCCCCCCGCATCGTAGCCGCCCTCGGCCTTGATGGGAAACTCGAACTGGCAGGCCTCCTGCAGCTGGCCGATCTCGGCATCCACACCCGATATCGCCTGCTTGCCGTTGTTGTTCAGCCGGTTGAACCAGTACGGCGCGTCCGCCACCTCGTCAAATTCGTAGATCAGGAATCCGTAGTCGGTGTCGTTGGGTGTGTCCCGGTACTCGCACCCGGTGATGGTGCCGTGTACGTCGTTAGTCGAGGCATCGAGCCATTTATTTTGATCTTCGCTGATCCCATCCGGGTGATAGATCGCGGTAATGCCGGCGAGGTAAACGATAAAGTCCGCAATCGTGAATTCAGCCTGGTCCGTGTTCGAGAACTCAACAACCCCGGTGCAGGTCGTGTCGCAAGTAAAGATTAGGCAATTGGCACCTGACGCTGCCGCCTGGGAACCACCGCCAACGTCATTACCGGCGAGAGCGTCTTTCAAGGTCACCTGGGGAACCTGACTATCGAATCCCGACCCGGTGAACCGGACGGCATATTTCTTGCCGGACACAAAGGTCACTTCGTCAGCGGTGCCTCCATCGGCGTTGGCGCCACTATTTATCGCATGAAAACCAGTTGCGCTAGCCCCATCAAAGGTATCGTAGGGAGTGCTCCCATTCTCAAGATTAGATGAGGAGAGCGCGGTCATTGCTCCGTACCGGTCTGCTACCGGAATAACATAGTCCAGGACCGCCCCGCCGCTATACATGAGCAGTTGATCCGCTGCTGAGAT
>DAOWIJ010000160.1 GCA_030640955.1 Fidelibacterota bacterium | reverse complement strand
GCGGATGTGACTGCCGTCTACATCGGCGTCGGTCATGATAATTATTTTATGGTAACGCAGGTTCTCAATGTTGAAATCGCTGCCATTGTTTTCATCAACTACCTCTTCGTCACCGCCATAGCCCGTCCCCAGGGCCGTAATAATTGCCTGGATCTCATTATTGTTCAATAATTTATCGATGCGGGCTTTTTCCGCGTTGATCACCTTGCCGCGCAACGGCAGGATGGCCTGGAAGCGGCGATCCCGGCCTTGCTTGGCGGACCCGCCGGCAGAGTCGCCCTCGACCAGATACAACTCGCAGAAGGACGGCTCCTTATTTGAACAATCGGCTAACTTGCCGGGCAGGCTGGCCGAGTCCAGCGCGCTCTTGCGCCGGATCAGGTCCTTGGCCTTGCGAGCCGCTTCACGAGAGCGGGCAGACAGCTCCGCTTTCTCAATGATCCTCTTCGCCACTCGGGGATATCTTTCAAAATAATCTGACAGGCCCTCCATGATCAGCGAGTCACAGATGCCCTTAACCTCGCCGTTGCCCAATTTGGTTTTGGTCTGCCCCTCGAACTGAGGCTCGGCCACCTTTATCGACAGGACTGCCGTCAGACCTTCCCGAACATCCTCGCCGCTGAGGGTAAAGGAGCTTTTACCACCCTTTGTTTTCTGGAAGAGGTTGTTCTTACCGGCATATTGGTTCAGTGATCTGGTCAGCGCGGCCCTGAAGCCCGCCAAATGAGTGCCCCCCTCAACCGTGTTGATGCTGTTCACAAAAGTGAAGATGTTTTCATTAAAGCCATCGTTGTATTGGAGGGAAAGCTCTACCGGTACCTCGTTTTTTTCCCCCTCGAGATACACCGGCGCGTTTATGATGGGCGTTCGGGTTTGATCTATATATTGCACGAACTGCTTCAAGCCGCCGCGGTAAAAGTGGGTTACTTCACGCTCCACGCCGGGCCTCGTATCGGTCAAGGTGATTTTAAGGTTTTTGTTCAGATAGGCCAGCTCTCGAAGTCTTTCATCTACGATTGAGAATTCAAATTCCTTTATCTGAAATACGTCCGGATCCGGCTTGAAACGAATCAGCGTGCCTGTTTTCCTGCTTTTGCCGGTTACCTCTATCGGTTTATCAATTTCACCCCGGATATAATTCTGGTAGTGGGTCTTGCCATCGCGATATACTTCAACCCGGCACCACTCAGACAGGGCGTTAACCACCGATACACCCACCCCGTGCAGGCCGCCGGAGACTTTATATGAACCCTTATCGAATTTGCCGCCGGCATGCAGCATGGTCATCACCAGCTCCAGGGCGGGGCGGCCTTCGTCCTTGTGGATTTCAACGGGGATGCCGCGTCCGTTATCGATTACTGAGCAGCTGCTGTCATCGTGGAGAGTAACCTGAATTTCCGTACAATGCCCGACCAGGGCCTCATCAACGGAGTTGTCGACCACCTCGTAAATAAGGTGGTGCAGGCCTCGTTTACCAGTATCACCAATATACATGGCCGGCCGCTTGCGGACCGCTTCCAGCCCCTTAAGCACGGTAATATTCTCTGCCCCGTAAGTACCGTCATTCGGCAAATCTTCTTTGGGCGCCGCCTCACGACCGGCGGCTTGATCGGAAGGGCTCGATTTGCCCTGATCGGTTCCAGCCCCCTCGGTTTCTTGAGAAACGGAGTCGTCTTTGGGAAATAGATCGGTTGTTGTCATATGACTCTTATATCCCTGATGATTTCATTTTGAACCTGCTTGTTAATTTCACCAATGATTGTGTTCTTATGGAGCGCCAGTTCATTGCGCCAGGCGGCATTCTTGGCTTTAACTACCAGGGTAAATCCATCAAATTCGACAGCTCGGCAGGCCTGGGAAACGCGCCGCCCGACCACCTTTTCCCAAATTGTGAGAGCCTCGTATTGCTTAACCACTTTTGACCAGCCTTTTTGCCGTAACGCATCATCCAATACAGAGCTTAGGCTTGGCACGTTATCCCTTTTGAAAGATCGATATGGTTCATGATTTCGATGTTATTGTTTTTACCATCAAGAAAGCTAAGCTCCATAGTAGAAATTACCGTCTGATATTGACTTACCAGCTGATTAAGGATGGTTTGGGAGCGGTTTTTATCAATGGTTGCAAACAGGTCATCAAGCAGTAATATCGGTGGCCGTCGCAGTTTACCGTGCACCAGAATTGCCTCTGCTAATTTTAATACTGTTACAAACAGCTTTTGTTCACCCGGGCTGCCATAATCCCGGAGATTTCTTTTATCCCGGCATATCGAATAAGAGCTTCCAGTCAAGATACCGGCGTCGTTCCAGGTCGGGATCCTTAGCGATTGCCGGGTCCTCCGGAACGAACAGAACTGCGGGCCACGGAAAGAACATTGATGGCCTCCAGGATTGTTGTTTTACCAGATCCATTAGCACCGGTAATCACGTTTACAGACGGATATAATCGGAAGCTCGACTCTTCATAACGCCGCGGGTTCTTTAAAAGAATATTTTTAATATACAATTTTTACAGCCGCTGGGAAGGCCCGGGCATCGCGCCGGCCCTAAAAGATCTGGTCGTTTTGTTAATCAGTCGTTTAACCTGATCGGCATTAGAAGCATCATTAATTCTTCGTCGTCCGCGGCCTCATCGTCATAGAAAATGGCAGCGGATACCGGGGATTTAAATTCTCCTTTTACAATTTCTCCATCGAGGTGGCTGAGAATGTCAAACAGATAATACGAATTATAGCCTATTACCAGCGGGTCACCCTGGTATTCACATGGGAGACCTTCTCGGGCGCTTGATACTGTCTCAACATCTTCCGTGCTCACCTCAAGTTCATCGGCATCAAGACGAAAGGCAATCTGATGTGTTGTTTTATTCGAAAAAATTGAAACTCGCTTAACGGTCGACAGCAGCTCGTTTCGATTTGTCTTGAACCATTTATCGTTATCACTGGGAAAAACGCTCTCATAATCTGGAAAGCGCTCTTCAATCAACCTGGAATAAAGCGTGGTGTTTCCGTTTTGAATCATTATGTGATTGGCGCCGATTTTAAGGCTCACTTTTTCGCCTTCCTCAAGGTACCCGGAAAGAATGGAGAGGAATTTTACAGGTAGGATATGATCGCCCTGGTAGGAGTCGACGGAATAATTGCTTTTTGTATAACGCACCAGGCGATGGCCATCGGTCGCAACAACTTTCAGATTGTCAGTCTCAAAGCGGAACAGTACACCCACAAGCGAGGGTTTCAGATCGTCCCTGCTAACAGCAAAGGCCGTTTTCTCAATAACTTTTTTTAGCAGATCGGATTCGAATTCAACAGATTGAATGTTGGAAATTTCCGGGAGAGCCGGGAATTCTTCTGTCGGTTTCCCCATAATCGAGTAGTTGCCAAAGGAAGTTGTCAGTTGTACGCGGCGGTCGTCAAGTACCTCGATCTGCAATTCACCCTCAGGCATTTCGGCAATTATTTCCTGCAGTGTACGGTGAGAAACAGCAACGCTTCCTTCAGCAGCAATCTTTGCGGGAATACTGATGGATTGGGATATTTCCAGATCGGTGGCCCGTAGAAGTATTTTTTCTTCCTCGGTTGATACCAGGACCGAACTCAAAATGGGGAGTGTAGATCTGGTTGGAGTTACTCTGCCAAGTTGTTGAAGAGCCGAAAGCAAAGAAGATCGATCTGAAGTAAATTTCATTTTGAATTCAATATTTTGATGTTATCGGAAGATCGTTGAACTACTATCATACGCATTCATGATATTACTTTATTGAACTACGTTTCTTCAAGAGAATTGTATCTTCAAAAGAAGTTATTTATTGACGGAGAGTAACTATGAAAGTAATGCTTTTTAGATATAAAAGATATATTGTAAAAATAATAAGACCCGTTAACAGTGTTGATAAGATTGCCAACGTTATGACAATTGCGAGGAGCGACCAGTTATGTAGATAAATATGATTAATTGTTGGTAAAATGGGCACTACATGGAAAAGTGATATGGATATCAACAGAGAAAGTTTTCACTGAAACAAGTGTATCAAGATGGCGCTTATAAAAGAAAGAGTTAACAATGTTGTACACATTACTCTAATATATCTATAAACAAGGATTTGCGTGAAGAAGAAAGCCACTGCTTAAAATATTCCGCCTGTTTTTGACGTAAAGCAAACAACTCAAGGTGTGGATAATACTTCTGAAGTGAAGGGGACCCCCCTTCAATATAGTTTAGGGTCTTAAGAATGTGGAAACCCTCGTTGGTTTCGAATGGTGGAGAAATATCCCCGGCTTCAGTTCCCAGAAGGGCCGCTCTATACGATTCGCCTGGCAACGAGGAAACATCCACCCAGCCGAAATACCCCTGCTTGTCGCGATTGCCGAATTCCACGGCCAAGGAATCAGTCAGTTCGTCGAAAAGATCCGGATGCTCCTCAAGCTGGAAATAATAATCGCGAATAACGTTTAGTGCATCGGCGCGGTCCGATTCATCTGAATTAAGCGCGATCAGAATATGCCGGGCGTTAATCTTTTCACCCTGCTTCTCCAGCAGTTGGATAATATGATATCCGTAACGGGTTTCAACAAGGCCGCTAAGTTCCCCGGGCATAAGACTGAAAGCTACTTGTTCAAACGGGGCAACAAACTCGCCCCGGCGCACAAATCCCAAGTTACCCCCCTGGACGGCCGACATGGGATCGTCAGAAAAATCCTTGGCGAGCTGAGCAAAATCACCACCAGATTTTATCTGTTCCAGTATTTTGACAGCCTTGGCATAAGCATTTGACCGGGATGTCTCTCCCGGTAGTATGGGAATCAGCAGCTGGGCAAACTCGATCCGGGAGTCGATGGGCGGCAGGCTATCCTTGTAGGTCTCGAAGAATGCCTCGACTTCAGGGCGGGAAATCGACACACGGCTGATATTGTCCTTCTGGTAGCGCTCGGCGATTATCTGATCACGAACGTCATACCAATGCTCCTCTTTAAAATCGCGCATGGATTGGCCCATGGCCAATTCAAGGCGTTCGCGGGAGCCAAATTGTGATAATAAATTTTCAATCTGATAATCGAGGGCCTGGTCAACCTCATCCCGAGAAATCTCATCCATGCTGTCAACGGCAGCCATGGCAAGCAGGATCTTTTGAGTAACCAAAGATTCAAGGGCCTGGTCCTGAAAACGTGGAAGGAGCTGTGTCTCTATTGTAAGATCAACACCCGCTTGCATGGCGTTCATCTGTGCCAGTTGCAGCACATCGCTTTTCAGAACCACCCGCTCACCGACAATAGCTGCAACGCCGTCAACAACGCTTTGGGAAAAGGCCATCTGAAACAGTATTAACAGACTGGAAAACGATTTAACGGGGACGGACTTCAACATCTAAGGTCTCGCTTAAACTATCAATTATGGAAATATGAATTGATTGTATTTGAATCTGGAGCAGGCGCTCTGTGACCTGATCCAAAGCAATTTCAAGGGGGATTTTCGCGCCCTGCGAATAGCGGCTTTCAACCACTACTAAATGATAGCCAAACTCAGAAAATACGGGACCAATGATATTCCCGGGCTGCGCGGAGAAGATGGCCTCATTCAGTTCGGGTATCAATTGGTCGCGCGCGATGAGCATATGGTCATAATTAAAAAAGGCCAAGACCGAATCGCGATTAGAGCTTGCCCGAAGCTGCCGGAGGGCAGCGCTTGCCTCTTCAAATTTGATGAAGGATGCCATAACAATACGGGCAGATTCGCGCTGGAATGTAAAAAACTCAGGGTGGTCATTGTAATACGCCAGCAGGTCGCCTTCTGTTGGGTTAAAATAGTGGCGGGTTAACGAATCAAGATATAGCTGTAATTCCAGACTGCTGGAAAACCGCGCCATCTTTGACGAGAGCGCCTTGCGATCAAGGAGATTATCCCCGGAAGCGCGGGAAAGGAGAATCTGGCGATTTATCCAGCGGTCAATCAGCTCCTCGTCCGACAACAATGAATAGCCCTGTAGAGAGCGCAAGTCCGATTCCAACAACTCGCGATCCCCAACACGGGCCCTCATCCGCGGCTCCGGCTCGGATTGCTTCGAACAGGCAATCAATAAGCACAGAGCGGGCAGAAGCATTAATAAACGAGACATGGAATTATTATTTCGCATAGTGATCAATTATTGTCGATGAATACGGACGCTAATTTAATGGCGTCAATCAATGGGGTCACTTTATTAGAAGGTGTAAAGGAAAGACAGAATTCGTTATGTGCCTTTTTTATGAAACGATAATCAGTGCCACGGGCCTGAAGGACGGGCTGAATTTGCCGCAGAAGAGAACCCGGGTCAACACACTCGCTGAAACAGAAGAGGATCGCGCGATCCTGACCGAAGCGGACCGATGAAATCCCCAGGCGGGCGCAGATTCCCCTAAGCCGAATAGAATCAACAAGATCAATAACCTGTGATGGCGGCGATCCGAAACGATCCGCCAGCTCGTGGGTGAGCGATTCAAAATCAGTGTCGTCTTCAAGAGCGGAAATTCGGCGGTATAAATTCAGTCTGACGTCGGCATCGGGAACGTAATCGGCTGGAATGCCGGCCGAGGGACAAATACTGATGGTTATATCGTCCGGATCAAGCAACTGCCGGCCCGGAGCCCGGCCATCAAGCCCTCTTTCGCGTATTATGCCGCCAACTATTTTGTTGTAAAGATCAAAGCCTACCGCAGCCACGTGGCCGCTTTGATCATGGCCGAAAATGTTTCCCGTGCCCCGGATTTCCAGATCCTTCAAGGCAACCGCATATCCGGAACCGAGAGCGGCATAGCGTTCAATGGTCTTCAGGCGCTTGGTTGCTTCTTTAGTGAGTGGAGGTCTGCGCCGCACCAGCAGGTAGGCATAGGCCTGTCTGCTGGAACGCCCTACCCGGCCGCGGATCTGATAGATTTGGGAAAGCCCTAATCGGTGGGCGCCGTTAATGATAACAGTATTGACATTAGGCAGATCTATGCCGGATTCAATAATGCTGGTACAAACAAGCATTTGAATCTTACCCTCAGAGAAGGCAAGCATGGCCTGTTCGAGCTCATGGCCCGGCATCTGCCCGTGGGCAACTGCCATAGATACGTCCGGCAATAGCTCCCCGAGGTCGCGCAGAACGCGGTGGATGCTCTTGATCTCATTATGCACAAAGTAAACCTGACCACCGCGGGCTAGTTCATGGCCAACGGCGCTTTTAACCAAAGCATCATCATAATAGTGAACGGAGGTAATTATCGGTATCCGTTCCCTTGGGGGCGAATCGAGGTGTGAAAGATCCCTGATTCCGGCCAGCGATAAATGCAACGTTCTAGGCAAGGGGGTGGCCGACAGGCTCAGCACGTCTACGCCAACCTGCAGTTCCTTCATTTTCTCTTTGTGCTTAACACCAAATTGATGTTCCTCATCGACAATCAACAAGGCCAGGTTCTTAAAGTGTACATCTTTGGACAACAGGCGGTGTGTGCCGATAATAATGTCGGCGCGGCCCTCGGCAAGATCGGTGAGTGTTTGGCGCTGGGAAGATTTGGACACAAATCTCGACAGCAGCTGTGTGATAACGGCAAACGGCTCCAAGCGCGACCGAAACGATATCAGGTGCTGATCAGCCAGGATAGTGGTGGGCGCCAGGACAGCCACCTGGCCTCCACCGCGCACGGCCTTGAAAGCAGCCCGCATGGCCACCTCCGTCTTGCCAAAGCCCACATCACCGCAGAGCAGGCGATCCATGGGCTGGGGCCGATCCATGTCAGCGAGAATTTCTTCTGTGGCACGAATCTGGTCCCGAGTGTCTTCAAAGGGGAAGCTGCGCAGGAAAGCCAGCTGCAAATCGTCATCCGGAGATCGTGGCGGTCCGACAGCTGAGGCCCTCTGGGCGTAGAGCTCAGCCAGATGGTCAACAATCTCTTCTGCCGACCGGCGGGCCTGGTTCCTGATCCGCGACCACTTCCCGGAACCCAGGGCATCGATCCGCACGTTCGCCCCCTCGGTGGTTGTATATGGCAGCACAGAGGCAATCTTGTCGGTAGACACGTAAATTTTATCACCACCGCCGTATTCCAGCACAAGGCACTCGCGTTGAGCCCCGGAAACGGAAAGCTGGGTCAAGCCCCGGTAACGACCCACGCCATGATGAATATGCACGAGCGGATCACCATCGCTTATAACTTCAAGGTGCTGCCGGACAGAAGCCAGTGATGGGGCTCCACGGGACAAAACAGGACGCTGTACATACAGCTCGTACAAAAAATCGTTGGGGGAAATCACAAACAAGCCAAGCTGAGTTGATGCGAAGCCTGCCGGGAGATCGCCATCAAATAACTCGAATGCCCCCTCCGGGAATTTAGCGGCAGCCATGTTGCGGGCCGTTTCGTTGGACGAGACCAGGGTGGCTAATGAGGACACCATGTCTGTGTCACGAAACTGCTTCCAGCGCTCACGCATTTGCTCAACAGATAATTTCGCATCGGTGAATCCGTCAACGCCCAGGCTCACGACAGTCCCCGGCAAAGCGCCCAGATTATCAGCCAGCCGCCAACGATTATCTTCAATCTGTTGCAGCACAAGGTAGCCGCGGGAGAAATATTCGGATACGGGGACCAGCCCGAGTTCATCACCAGCTAAAGATAAAATTTCTACAAAGGAAAGCTTGGCGGCGCCCATTTGACTGTGAACATCGAACTCGCGCAATTCCTCAAGCGTCTCGCCAAAGAAATCGAATCTCACGGGATAGCTTTTATTTACCGGGTAGATGTCAATTACTGATCCGCGCAAGGCGTAGGTACCGGGCTCGGCCACCAGACTGACGCGCTCGTAAAGATTGGCATTAAGCCAGTCACACAGACCGGCATACGTAATAGAACCGGGCAGGACCTTCAGGAGCGCGCCCCTCAATGCCGACGGAGCAGGTAGGCCGCTTTCGAGCACGTCGTTAGCTGCCAGAAAATACCGGGGCAATTCATCGGCGGCAAGTCCAGCCAGCGCATGGTAGCGAAAGCCCTGGAAGGGAGACGCAAAGCCGGCGGGCGAAGCCCAGGGATCCTCTCCGCCGGGGTAGAACGATATAGTGGCGGAATCAGCGCCCAAAGCCAACAGCGCGTCCCTTATGGGTGGAGCCGAGCCGTCCTTTTGAAGGCCCAGCAGAATAGGAAGGGAAAATCGTTCGGCCAGGTAGCGAGCCAGAAAAGGCAGAAATTCATAGCACACACCATTCAGCGTGACGCCGGGAGAAATATCAAAACGGTCAAGGGCAGAGTCTATACTGGCGAGCAGCCGCGGATCTATCACGATGATGTTTCACGTGAAACACGCCAACGCTTAAGGTGCAGGGAGAGCAGGGCCACGTCAGGCGGATTGACTCCGGAAATCCGCGAGGCCTGTCCCAGTGTCTGGGGCTTGACCAGCGCCAGCTTCTCGCGGGATTCCGTGCGCATGGCAGTGATGGTATTAATGTCGAAATCGTGATCGATAACAGCGCTATCAAGCTGGCGCATGTTGCGGGCGGCCTCCAGCTGGCGCTTAATGTAACCGGCGTACTTGATGTCGGTTTCCGCTGTAAACAGATCCTCCGCTGTCCATTTGTCCAATTCTTTGGGTAGCAGATGTCGCGTTTCGGCCAGCGAGATGCCTGGATTTTTTAGCAGCTGCTGCAGCGAGATGCGATCTTCCGGTATGCGCCCCAGGGCCTCGCCGAGTTCGCCGTTGATCCGGACCGAAGTATTTTCGCAATATGTCCTGATGGCCCGGGTGCTCTTTTGGCGCGCGGCGATGCGCTGACGGTCACGGCCATCTAAAAGCCCGTATGCCAGTCCAATCTCAGAAAGCCTCAAATCGGCGTTATCGGGGCGCAGAAGCAGACGGTATTCCGCCCGGGAGGTGAACATGCGGTAGGGTTCGTCAGTGTCCTTGGTGATCAGGTCGTCGATAAGGACGCCAATATATGATTGGTCCCGGTGGAGCTGCAGCTCGTCCAATTCCAGGAGCTGGGCAGCGGCGTTTATGCCGGCCACCAGGCCCTGCGCGCCGGCCTCCTCGTATCCCGAAGTGCCGTTTACCTGTCCCGCCAGAAAAAGACCGTCGATGGCCTTGGTTTCAAGTGTGGCCTTTAATTGTGAGGGGGGTACAAAATCGTACTCGATGGCGTATCCCGGGCGGATAAATCGGGCCCGTTCCAGGCCCTTAATTTGCCGAATGGCGGAGACCTGGATCTCCTCTGGCAAACTTGTGGCGAAACCATTAGTATAGATCTGGTGGGAATCCCGCCATTCCGGCTCCAGGAAAATCTGGTGCTGGTTGCGTTGGGCGAAGCGCACGATCTTGTCCTCAATGCTGGGGCAGTAGCGCGGACCTACGCCTGCAATCTGGCCGGTGAACAGCGGGGCCCGGTCCAGACTACCATGAATGATTTCGTGAACCCTTTCATTGGTGTGGGTAATGTGACAGGGCATATTAAGTGGTGTAAAGGGTTGCGCCGTGCGAAATGAAAAAGGCCTGGGATGTTGGTCCCCGCTATTTTCCGTCACCTTGTCCCAGTTGATTGAATCGCGGCGAAGCCTGGGCGGCGTACCGGTTTTCAAGCGGCCCGTCCTGAAGCCCAGGGCGCGCAAGGACTCTGTTATTCCATGTGCCGGCCTTTCACCCATGCGCCCGGCCCGGTGCTGGCGGTCACCGATATGGATCAGGCCGTTCATAAATGTGCCGCAGGTAATAATGATTGCGCGTGCATTTATCTCTTCGCTGTTATCAATTACCGCGCCTCGAATCTGTCCGCCAGGGGCTATAATCTTTGTTACCTCGCCAGGCATGACCATCAGGTTGGCCTGGTTTGCAATCTTGCTGGCCATTCTATCGGAGTAGGCGCGCTTGTCGATCTGGGCGCGGGGACTCCAAACGGCCCGCCCTTTGCTGGTATTCAGGATTTTGAATTGCAGGCCGGTTTGGTCGGCGGCCAGCCCCATTTCGCCGCCCAGGGCGTCAATCTCCCTGACAAGATGCCCCTTGGCCAGGCCGCCTATGGCCGGGTTGCAGGACATTCTTCCAACGGCGGCTGGGTCCATGGTCACCAGGAGGGTAGAGCAGCCCATGCGAGCTGTTGCCAGAGCTGCCTCGATACCGGCGTGGCCGCCACCGGCAATCACGATATCCCAGGTTCTGGAGTCGCCCTTTAGCATTGCCATCTATTTCCCAACACAAAACTCTCTGAAGATCCCGGCAATCACGTCCTCCTGCGTAGTCTCGCCGATAACATCAGCCAGTGTGTCGGCACAGTAACGTATATCACTGCTGATAAGGTCGAGCTGGTATCCGGCTACGAGCTTTCGGGATGTCTCTAAAAGTAAGCCTTCAGCCGCTTTCAGGGCCGCCAGTTGCCGGTCTGATGTGATGACGGCCGATTCAGTTTCGGGAATGAAATTAGCCAGCCGGTCTTCCACCTGCTGCATTAGCTCGGCCAGACCATCTTCCTGGACCACGGAGCAGTTAAGGCCCTGTCCGGAACGCTTTGATGCCGGTTGCAGG
>DAOWIJ010000195.1 GCA_030640955.1 Fidelibacterota bacterium | reverse complement strand
TGAAACGCAGGCCGCGTTGGAGCTGGAAACCGAGAATTCTGATACCGGTGCGGTTTACTTTACTGACGGGACAAAGACCAATGCAGACATGCCGGCCATGCTGGCGGTGGGCGCTTCCTACGCGGCCACACCGGAACTCACGGTTGAAAGTAGCTTCAGCTACTACATGAATACGGCTGTCAATTGGGATGGTCGTGAGGAGTTTGTCGATAACTGCATGGAAGTGGGCGTGGGTGTCGAATACGCCATCAGCGATGCACTGAATGCAAGTGTCGGCTTCCTGAACTCCTCTAGCGGAGCTACCGACGATTATCAAGCCGACATGAGCTACAGCCTGAGTTCAAATACCGTAGGTTTTGGCGTGGGCTACATGCTCAGCCCCATGATGGAGCTGAATGCTGGCGCTTCGTTCACCTTTTACGGTGAAGGCCAGAACTCTGTCGGTACTGAAAAATACAACAAATCGTCAACCGTTTTTGCGGTAGGACTACAGTTCGGTCTCTAATCGGTAACCGATTATTCTTTCACGCGGAAAGGGGGGGCATAAGCCCTCCCTTTTTGCTTTACCGGTAGGGCGCCTGCGCTTTATGCATGTTAATGATGCTATGGGCGGTGTAAAACTCACGCACGTTTGTGGACCACCTGAAATCATCCCTCAATAGGGCCGAGTAAAAAGCGCCCACAATCCGTGCTGCTTCAGTATCGGGATTTGACCTGATAAAGTTATCATAAACCCTGCGCAGTACGCGCGGCATGATACCATAATCGTCGAAAACCGGTGAATTCTTCAACCCGGTAACGAAGGTCGACAGATATATGCGGTAATAATAGTGCGCCGCGTCTCGTATTACCGAATCGGGATATCGCTCCAGGTAGCGCTCCCAGGTGATAATTCTGATGCCCAGTTGAGCAAAGCTGATCAGCAATGAGTCCCGGTTGGAAAAGCCCGATTTGAGTTCCGTTCGCCTGATAGCCAGAAAATCCTGAACGGCCCGCGACAGGTAGGGATAGAACTGGCGGTACAGGTAGCCGTTCTGCTGGTCAACATAGTATAAACGCCCGAATTTGAACAGCTCCAGACCATTGCGCCGCAAGGTCTTTCTATAGGCCGTCATAATAGAGTCGGTCTCCGCATCATCGGCGTGCAGGCGTTCTATAAAATCCAGGTCTTCCCAGATCCGGTCGTTGTGGTGACTGATGCCGGCGTAGAAGTAGGTTCGGAAGGCCTTGAACAGGGAATCCCGCCGGACCACCGGGAGTTGTGCCTGGATATTCTTGAAATATGCTACGGCGCCGGAGAACGAATCCAGGTTGTCTTTATCGAGACCGGCCAGGTAAGCGTGGTAGTCCCGCACCGCAGTATCTGCGGGGTGTGCAGGCGCCGACTGGGCCGATAAAGGCATGATGAAAACGAGAACCAGGCCGGCGAACCACATGGCCCATTTTACACCGATTGGGAAACGGATGACAGAACCGGGTCCCATAGCCGGGCAACTGAAATGCTCCTTTCATATTTCCAATATATCTCTGTAATTTTGCTGCTGGTAGTCGGTCATTATGGCAGATTTCAGAATCATATCGGATTATCAGCCTCAGGGCGATCAGCCTGAGGCTATCGCCCAACTGGTGCAGGGCGTTCTCGACGGCAGAAAGCACCAGACACTGTTAGGCGTTACCGGCAGCGGCAAGACCTTCACCATGGCGAACGTGATCGAAGCGGTGCAGAAGCCGACTATCATTTTGTCACACAACAAGACCCTGGCCGCCCAGTTGTACGGGGAGTTCAAGACGCTATTGCCGGAGAACGCAGTAGAATTCTTCATCAGTTATTACGATTATTACCAACCGGAGGCCTATCTGCCGGTGACCGATACCTTCATAGAGAAGGATTCGTCGGTAAATGAAGATATCGACCGCCTGCGGCTGAAAGCCACCTCGGCGCTGCTGGAACGCCGGGACGTGGTTGTAGTTGCCAGCGTCAGCTGCATATATGGCATCGGCTCTCCGTCCGACTACCGGAACAGCGTAGTGCGGATACACGTCAATGACGAGTTGAACCGCCGGGAGCTGCTTAATCAATTGATCAGCATTTATTATGTGCGTAACGATCTGGTGTTGGAGCCGGGCAACTTCCGCGTGCGCGGGGATGTGATGGAGATCTTCCCGGCTTACGAGACCGAGTGCATCAGGATCGAGTTCTTTGGCGATGTGGTGGAACAGATCAGCAAGTTTGATCCGCTCACGGGCGAGATTGACCAAACGGATGGCGCGCTTGAGCGCATCTACATCTACCCGGCCAAGCACTTCGTCACCACACCTGAAGCGATTCTGCGGGCCGTGGAGGAGATCAGGGCGGAAATGAATGAGCGTGTCGAGTGGTTTCGCACGATGGGTAAGTTCCTCGAAGCACAACGCATCGAGCAGCGCACCGGCTTTGACCTGGAAATGCTCCTGGAAGTGGGCTACTGCTCAGGGATCGAGAACTATTCCCGTATCCTGGATGGCAGGCAGCCGGGTGAGCGCCCCCATACGCTGCTGGACTTCTTCCCCGATGATTTCCTGATGATCATCGATGAGTCCCACGCTTCCGTTCCCCAGATCAGGGCCATGTACAACGGTGACCGGGCCCGCAAGGAGGTGCTCGTCGAGCATGGCTTCAGACTGCCATCCGCCCTGGATAACCGGCCCATGAAGTTTCCCGAATTTGAGGAGCGCCTTAACCAGGTCGTTTTTGTATCGGCCACACCAGCTGCCTACGAGCTGGAAAAATGCCAGGGTGTGGTGGTGGAGCAGATCATCCGTCCCACGGGACTCCAGGACCCGGACGTGGAGGTGCGCTCGCCTGAGGGACAGATAGATGATCTGATCAAGGAGATCAAGGAGCGCGTAGCCCGCAAAGAGCGCATTCTGGTTACGACCCTGACCAAACGCATGGCCGAAGACCTGTCCGATTACTTGAAGGGCATGGACCTGCTGGTCAACTATCTACATTCCGAGATCAAGGTGCTGGAGCGGGTGGAGATCCTGCGCAATCTGCGTCTGGGCAATTTCGACGTCCTGGTGGGGATAAACCTGCTGCGGGAGGGACTGGACCTGCCGGAAGTATCGCTGGTCGCAGTATTGGATGCGGATAAGGAGGGCTTTTTGCGCTCGGAAACCTCCCTTATGCAGGTGGCGGGCCGAGCTGCCCGGAACATCAGCGGCAAGGTGATCTTTTATGCCCATAAAATTACCCGCTCCATGCAGGCCGTGATCGACGAATCAAACCGCAGGCGTGCCCTGCAGGATGACTACAACCGGGAGCACAATATCACGCCCCAGACTATCTACAAATCGGTGGACGAGGTTATGATCTCCACGTCGGTAGCGGACGCGCGGCAGAAATATGAGGAGGCCCCACCCAAACCTGCCTTCGATCTGGCTACTTTGGACGAACATGACGTGTGGTACACGCTGGATCTGCTGCGGCGGGAGATGAGCCGGGCCGCCGAGAAT
>DAOWIJ010000101.1 GCA_030640955.1 Fidelibacterota bacterium | reverse complement strand
TTGGGTTACGACGCAGCCCTGCCCGGAAGCGGCCTGCTGATTTACCACATAGACGAGACTGTGCCAGACAATGATCACGAATGGTATCCGGGCTATACGGGCTATGGCCATTACCAGGTAGCCTTGGAACAGGCTGACGGTCTGTGGGACCTGGAAACCGATACCAATTCTGGTGACAGCGGCGATCCCTACCCGGGCAGTACCAATGCCACAGCATTCAGTGTCGCGACTACGCCGGACAGCCGCATGTACGATGGCATCAGTTCGTCTGTCACAGTGGCCAACATAGCTCCCAGCGGTGATAATATGATAGCCGATTTTTTACTGGAGCAGCCGACTATTTCAGTATCCCCCGATTCACTATACGCTGCCCTCCTGGTTGGTGATTCATCGGTCCAGATCCTCACCATCAGCAGCGCTGCCGACGGGGGTGTTTTAACCTGGCAGTCATCACTGGAGAACATCGGGCAGGCTACGGTCACTTTCACCAAGGCGAATTATGCCGACCCCACCGATCCGGCCAATCAGGACCGGATTACAGCCAACGTGGCCATCACTCGCGGTGATAATCAGGGTATTTATAATGCCGCTCAGGAAAGCTACTACAATGCCAGTATCTCGCCTATGGATACGGAATGGTCCTATGGCCTGACTGAGAATCTTACCCCCGATGACTACCAGGTATGGCGCGAAGCCGTGGACGGGTATCCTCCGGGCATGGTTAGCCAACCCATGTCGGTCCACCTGACCAGCGAGGATATTTACCTGGACCTGACCTTCCACAGCTGGACCAGTGGCGGTAACGGCGGTGGCTTCTCGTACACACGCACCGATGTACTTCCGGACTGGCTCAGGCTATCGACCACCTCCGGGACTGTTCCGGCAGACTCGGCCCAGGACGTAACAGTTACCATCCATACTGATGAAATCATGGGCGGCACCTACGACGGCGCGATCCTGATTTCAAGCAACGATGCAGCTAATCCTCTCGTGAGGATTCCGATTCACCTGGAGGCCACCGGTATACCGAATATTGTTGTTTTACCGGATACGGTCGATTTCGACACGGTCTTTGTGGGCTATCCGCACGTCGATTCAGTGCTGGTCTCCAATGACGGTACTGATTTGCTCACCGTTTCAGGTATCACGGCATCTTTGACCGAGTATGCCGCCTCGCCCCAGACCTTCGATCTGCCCCCCGGTGGTTCCCAGCTAGTCGAGATTTTATTCACGCCGGCTGCGATCGGGAATTTCGACGCAACGCTGACCATTGCCAGTAACGATACCGATGCTACCGTGGTCCTGCTTGGTTCCGCTGTGGAGCCGCCGGTGATCGCATTATCACCAGCCGGTTTCGAGGCTGATCAGTTCACGGGTGATACATCCATTCAAGTTCTGACAATAGATAACTCCGGCCTGAGCGATCTGATCTGGGAGGGCTACCTGCTGAACTCAGACACAGCAGTAGTGATTGCCCAGAGTCCCGCATTTGGGAGCACTGCCTCTCCCGATAAGCTGAAAACCGAACTGACACCAGCGCCACCGGATGAACGGAGCATTTACCGGCACACTGCACCGTTACCCGTCCTTGAGTCCCGTCAGGCACTTTCCCCAGCGATGGGATTGGATGGACCGCAGCCAACTGCTTTCCAACCGGGATTGACAGATGTTTTGGCTGATCTGGATGCCAACATCCAGCCGGTAGTGGACGCCATTCCCAGCCGCTACGATTTCAGCGACGGAATCTATGGCAACAATATTTCCGATGGCGGTAATGATATGTACGACGGTGGCAACTACCTGAATACCGATCTGGGCGGCTACATCGAATATTCGGATGGGGTAATCAGTAGCAGCTCCTACCTGGGTGGGGCAGGCAACTACTTTACCAGAAAATATACCGGCCTGTTCGTATTTGCAGGCGACCTTGACGGCGTTTCCTATTTTGAGATTACCGGCAACCTGGGCGCCGACGGCAGCGGCTATGCGGATGGCGCCGTACTGGCGCTGGTGAAAGGCGGAACCACCTACTACGGTTTCGTAAAAAGGGTTTATGACGCCTCTGATCCTTCGGTAAATCACCTGGTAATCGTACCTGATAATAGCAATGCCAGCCATGAATTCAGCACCTCTACTAACGATGATTACCACCGGATCAGTAGTTTACTTGATTCTGATAGGATCTATCATCTGTTGTATGCCGGAGCGAGCGGCTATTATATTGATGACGCCGCTACCCTCAATATCATGGATAAGTTCCTTGATGTCCTGGATTTTCCGCCACCGTGGATCAGTCTGGGAACCACAAGCAGCACAATCGCAGCCGGGGCCAACGAACCGGTTGATGTAATCATCACGCCTGAAGGTGTGTACACGGGTGATTATTACGCCCAGGTGGCTATCGCCAGCAATGATCCTGTTACACCGGTCGCCATGGTGCCCGCCCACCTGCACTTTACAGGTGCGCCCGCTATTGTGGTAGAGCCCGATACATTAGACTTCGGCACGGTCTTCGTGGGCAATCCGCACGTCGATTCAGTACTGGTCTCCAATGACGGTACAGATTTACTCACCGTTTCAGGTATCACGGCATCTTTGACCGCGTATGCCGCCTCGCCCCAGACCTTCGATCTACTCCCCGGTGATTTCCAGCTAGTCGAGATTATATTCACGCCGGCTGCGATCGGGAATTTCGACGCAACACTGATAATTGCCAGCAACGATACTGATGCCACCGTGGTCCTGCTTGGTACAGCGGTGGAGCCGCCGGTGATCGCCGTCGATCCCCTGGCCATCAGCGACTCATTGATTGTTGGTGACACATCTGAAGTGCATCTCGTAACAATCACGAACACAGGTATAGCGGACTTGACCTACGAACTCACCGCACAAATAGTGGTAGATACGCCACAGGCCGTTTTTTCCCTTAACATAGCAGAAGTGGATATGTCGGGCTGGTCTCAGAGTCCCGTGACTGCTGCCGGCGACGGGGGAAGCTCCACTGTGGCTGTGAAACCGACAGCGAAAATCATGATGGAGGCCAATCCCGTCAGTGTTAATGTGCTCAGAGTGTTGCTGCTGGCGGCTGATGGCGTGACAAATATGAGCGAAGCAGAAACCGCTTTGATCTCCACAGGCCTTTTTGCCGATACGGATATCGATACGCTGAGCAGTCCACCTCTGTTGGCACTGGCCGACTTGATACCCTATGACGTGGTGCTGGTGTGGACGAATCTTAATTTCACTGATCCGCAGCAGGTTGGCGATGTATTGAAACAGTACGTAGATAATGGCGGTGGAGTTGTCATGGCCACTTACGCCTTCTCCGCCAACTGGGCTATTCAGGGGGGCATCCTGGATCCCAATTACTCACCATTTATTCCGGCTTATGAGCAGAGCGTGTCGGGTGAGATTGATATAAATACATTAACCGATCCGGATCATCCCATCTTCCGCAACATCAGCACAAACCCAACCTACTGGTCGAACAGTAACTATTGCAACCCCCCGTTGAATACGGGCGGCACTCTGCTGGCCAGCGACACCCAGGGTAACAACGTAGTCGCCGTCAATCCAACCGGGAAGGTAGCCAGTATAATTGTGTATCCCGGCTATCTACTCGGTGGCAACAGTGCAACTTGGACCATATTCGCCAATGCCGTGCACTATGTCAGTTCCGGCATGCCCAACTGGCTGCTGGCCGATCCCCTGAACGGCAGCGTTCCAGCGGGCCAAACCGATACGGTCGAGGTTACCTTCAATGCCGCCAACATCTACGGCGGCGAGTACGATGCCGACATCGTGGTATCCAGCAACGATCCGCTCAATCCTGAAGTTCGGGTGAATGCCCACCTGGATGTGACCGGTTTCCCGGGTATCGCCGTGTGGCCCGATTCTATGGACTTCGGTACTCTCTTTGTGGGTGCCACTGCCACACTGGAGTTCGAGCTCCTGAACGATGGCAGCGATCTGCTCTCGGTTTCAGAGTATTCCTCGTCCAACGATGCTTTTTCATCCCTGGATCTGTTCATGCCGTTTATGGTACCGCCGGGCGAATCCATAATGCTACCGGTAGACTACACGCCAACGGCAGCGGGGACCGACAGCGGTACGATCACCATCTACAGCGATGCCACGGATGAACCCACAATTACCCTGATTGTGACGGGAGCCGGCTTGGAACCGCCGGAAATGACCTTGGCTCCCCAGTCGTTCAGCGCGGATCTGTTCGCCGGTGATACGGCTTACCAGACGCTCACCGTAGGCAATGTGGGTATGGCCGATCTGACCTTCTCAATCGATGTCGTCGACACATCAGGGGGTGGTATGGCCGTACCGGAACAAACCGGGCGGGCCGTGATTGTGGAAGAAAACAAAGGAATTGGTATAGCGCCCCAGCCGGCCCCGGCTCCCGAGCCGGACCAGACGCTGATAGTGGGCGGCCCCGATCCGTTTGGCTACAAGTTCAGTGATTCCAATGAGCCGGGCGGACCGGCTTATAACTGGATCGAGATCGCGACACCCGCTGAAGGCGACGGCACGGAGATTACCGATCTCACCGGCACCGATGACGCCTACTTCTGGCCGCTGACGCTGCCGTTCACATTCAACTTCTACGGAGTTGACTATACGGAAATCGCCGTGCAAACCAACGGCACAATAAGCTTCGAGGATGCCTATTTAGGCTATTCCAATTACTATATACCTACATCATACGCTAGTGTCGATGCCTTTATCGCCCACCTGTGGAACGATCTATACGTGCCGCCGGGAGCCATCTACTACCGCCTGGACCAGGATAAGGTAATCATCGAATACTATCAGGTTACGCTGTGTTGCTCCGGTGATGTGGCTGACTCCGGTACCTGGCAGATAATACTGTATAGCAACGGCAACATCGTATTCCAGTACCAGGACGTCGACTTCAACAGCAATTTGAGAGATGTCAGTCGACCGGAAGGGATTACGACCGAGTTGACCGATATAAGCCAAACCATGGACTTTGGCGAGTACGCTGTTACCGGTATCCAGGGCAACGATACCACCGGTTTGCAGTATTCGGCCTACGAAGCGGTGCTGGACAGTGGTCTGGCCGTCAAGTTCACCCATCCCGGTGCCGGCTGGCTGGCCGTGAAACCTGCCTCAGGCGTTCTGGCCACCGATTCAACGCTGGCGCTGGAGGTCGTCTTCAATGCTGCTGAGTTGGTGGACGGCACCTACGATGCTCACCTGGTTGTCAGCAGTAACGATCCCCAACAGCCGGAAGTGTGGCTGCCGGCACACCTGACGGTCACCGGCGCGCCCAATATTGTGGTAGGGAGCGACAGCCTGCTGTTCGACGGCTACACCGGCTGGCCGACCAGCCATGATTTGTACATTGCCAACGTGGGAACCGACCTGTTGACCATAAGCAATATCACATTTAATAATGGACCTTTCCTGGTGGATGCCACCTATATTGAGTTGGCGCCAGGTGAAGATTACTGGCTGGAGGTTACGTTCCTGCCTACCGCTGCCGGTGATTATGCGGCTACCATGACCATTGAGAGTAACGATCCGGATGATCCCGAAAGGCCCGTGATATTAACAGGAAGCGCAGTCGATCCGCCGGTCATAGCGTTGAGCGCCAGTGGATTCTCGTCCACATTGGAGCCGGATGATTCAGTGGAGCAGGTGCTGACAATCGATAACAGTGCCGGGGGCAGCGACCTGGTCTATAGCATTTCTATCGTCACGGGAACACCCGGTGGTGAGGAGGCGAGTACACGGATCGAACCGACTGGATCGATTGCTGGATCTACCCCTCGCCGATCCTCGCTCTCGCTACATGAGCTCTTGCGGTTCGACCGCCGCCAGGGACGAGCTAATCCTGATAAGTCCGGCGTGTTAAGATCGAGTGCTGTACACCCCATGGACCTGACTGTTGATGGGGGGTGGAGTCTGCTCTACACCGACCCGGACGAACCTGGTTATTCCTACGACATTCAACATGTCTACGGTGGCCTGGGCGAGGGCGAGATTCTCTTCAAACTGACGAGCTATGATCCTATCCCGGACGACGGGATTGCCTGTATCATCGCCATTGACGCCGATCAGGATATTATGACCGGTTTGAATATCGATGATTTTGAGGGGGGGGAGCCGTATGGCTGGCAGCTCGGTATCGATTACATCATTATTGTCGACCCGTATTATGACGAATACGGACTTTTGCGGTACGTGGATTACAGTGAGGACTGGGATTGGGAGTGGATTGACGATCTTACTTCCTATAGCGGTGCAGTGGGCTCCTTCGAAATGATCATGGGGGTGAGCAGCGCGCATTTTGCAGGGGCTCCAGCCATAAATCTAGCCGTGGAATCCTGGTTGTGTGGAGAGGGTTTTGATTTTGATCAGGCTCCAGATATAGGCCAGGGTCATATCACTTTCTATCTCTCACCCCCGTGGTTACGACTGGGTGAAGTTGGTGGCGTCGTCCCGCCGGGGGAACTGGCGGAAGTTCCACTGACCTTCAACAGTACGAACCTTGACTATGGCCGCTATGACGCCAATCTCGTGCTGGTCAGCAACGACCCGGGCAGACCGCTATCCCAACTGCCCGTTGCCATGATCGTATCGCCCCTGGGGCCGCCGCAGATAACGGCCATCACCGATAACCCCGGTGACCAGGGCGGCGCGGTTACATTGAGCTGGCTGCCTTCGTCGGATGACGTAGCGGGCAGCGCTACACCCGTTGCCTTCTACCGCATCTGGGAACAGGCTCATGATGGCAGTGGTGGCTGGGCCACCTACCTGGACTCCGTACCTGCTACCCTGGCAACTGATTATGTTGTAACGGTACCAACACAGGCTGATTCCAATTTCTTCGGTATGGCCTGGACCAGCCTGACCGTTTCGGCACACGTGGCCCAGGACAGCATCATTTACGCCCTGTCAGAGGCGGGACGCGGTTACTCAAAGGACAACGTCATGCCATCCGTACCCACTAACATCATCGCGACGGCCACCGACAGCCTTATCAATGTGAATTGGGTCTGGACAGCAGGGGCCGATGACGGCGACTTCTGGCAGTTTGTTCTGTATCGCAATACGGCGCCATTGCCTGAACCGGGGCCGCAGGATGTACCGCTGATAATCACGGAAGGTCTCAGCTATACTGATGCCGATGTGGCAGAGGGCATCATGTATTACTATTGGGCGGCGGCTATGGACACCAATGGCAATATGGCTATGGGGCCGGCCTCCGATGGCACCACATTGAATGCTGTGGCTTATCTGGGTATACCCAAGCAGTATGCCCTGCACCAGAACTACCCCAATCCGTTCAATCCCATTACCACACTCAAGTTCGATGTGCCAACAGCAGGACCGGTAGAACTTGTGATCTACGACCTGCTGGGTCGTGAAATCAACCGGCTGGTTGACCGCAACCTGGAGCCGGGCTACTTCGAGATCAAGTGGGATGGCAATACCGACTGGGGCATACCGGTGGCCACGGGCCTATACTTCGCCCGCATGGGAGCGCCGGGTTACGTCAAGACCGTGAAGATGTTGCTATTGAAATAGTCTCTAATGATACCGATGCCAGTTATTGTTTAATAGCAGCTTGCGATGCTGCCGTGGCTAATTCGTGACCGTACTGCCAAGGAAGCCACATTGGTCGAGAGATCGGTGGGGTTTTCGATTTCGGGTTCTCCTCCATAGCCAGAATTAGTTATCTACTCAAAAGGGCATATACTGATTTAAGGATGGCAGGAGAGGGCAGCTATTAAATGACCCAAATAATATGCTGAGTGGGCATTCCGACCTCCCACCGAATTGCACGTTAGCCTGGTGTTCCCCCACTCCACCACCCTTTTGATTTTTACCCACTCTTTATAAAATGGGAAAACCTCAGCAAATGCTGAGGTTTTCGTAGCCGGGGCAGGATTTGAACTTGCGACCTTCGGGTTATGAGCAAGACGAGCACTTAGAAATAACAACAACTTACGAAGCCAACGTGACTAAATCGTGTCGGTACTGCATTAAAAGAGAGAAACCCCACAAATCTTTCAATCTATAGGGCATTTAGATTGGTCGTCACGAAAACCGATGGATTATCCCCCGCCAACGCGGGATACAATTTGAGCAGTGGAGATCAGTTTCAGACCGAGTTTATGGAGCGAAAGAGGCCCCAGATTAGACGCAAACTTAACTTTGGAAAGGCTAAATGCCGCTCTTGTTATTACACTAACAGATCACATTGTAGTGACAATCTGTAAGTAGCATCTCTCCAGGTATTCGCAGACTCCCGCTGAGAATCAGGGGATCCCAACCTATGTGGCTTATCATCAACCGCTGGATTTACGGCTTGTGACGCTTGTAATTCCTTAGCCAATGCATAAAGCATTTCCGATGAAGTTCCTTTGAGTCTATCAATGCCGATAGAATTCTACGCTCTGATCCTGATGATGGCCGTGTTTGCCGCGGCGGTATTTGCCGGGAAGTTTCCGATTGGCGTTTCCCTGGCCTTTGCCTCTATTGCCGGGGCACTGATTGCCGGTTACGGTATCCCCCTTCGCCATCTGGTGGAGGGATCCTTCGCCTACCTGGACCTCATCCTGATCATCGCTTCGGCCATGGTCTATATGGAGATTATCAAGGAAACCGGGGCCCTGGGCGAGATCAGCCGTCTGATTATCGTTTATCTGCATCGCAGGCCTTTCTGGATGCTGGCACTGATTACCCTGTTCATTATGTTTCCGGGGATGATCACCGGCCTGTCCACGGCGGCTGTGCTCACTACCGGGGCTATCGTCGCGCCGGCCCTGATGGCCCTGGGCATCCCGCGTATCCAGACCGGTAGTATCATCGCCATGGCCGCCCTGTATGGAATGGTGGCGCCACCCATCAACGTGCCTGCCATGATTATCGGGGGGGGGCGTGGACATGCCTTATATCGGTTTCGGGCTGCCCCTTGCCTTTGCGGCTATTCCCCTGGCCATCACTACCTCCAATTTTTTGGGTTATCGGTACCTGAAGAATACGAATCCCGATAAGAGCCTGCGGGACCTGCCCACTATCCCAAAGGAAATAGACCGGCTGCGACTGTTTCTCCCTATCGTGCTCTTGTTACTCCTCATGCTTGTGACACGTCTGTTCCCCGGCAGGTACACCACAATCGGAATGCCCTTGATCTTCATTATCTGTTGCGCCGCAGCCTTTGGATCGGGGAAGAGCTTCAACTATCTTGAAGTGGCAAGAAGAGCCATAACTAATGCTATGCCGGTGATGGGGATTCTAATAGGCATTGGGATGTTCATTCAGATCATGAGCCTGACCGGAGTGCGCGGCTATCTCATCGTGAATACGCTGCAGCTGCCTTCCGTATGGCTGTACATCGGCATCATGGTAAGCCTGCCGCTGTTCGGCGCGGTTTCCTCCTATGGCGCCTCGTACGTGCTGGGTGTTCCTTTTCTGCTGGCTCTGCTGGGCAGGAATGAGATCGTGGTTGCATCGGGGCTCACCCTGATCGCCAGTCTTGGCGATATGATGCCGCCCACAGCCCTGGCGGGAATTTTCGCTGCCCAGGTCGTGAAGGAGTCAAATTATTTTCGCATCCTGAAAAGCTGCCTGCCCTACATTCTTATGACTGCCGTTTATGGCATCGCCATGATATTATCGGCCAACTGGCTGGCTAAATTTCTGGTCGTGTTGTGATGGTGGGAACAGGCGCTGAACTGGAAAAAGAACACCGATGCTCGAATTCATATACATCATAATAGCCGCCGTCTTCCTGGCGCTGACCGTGGTGGACCTGTTCCGCGAGCGGAACTGGAAGCGGCAGCTAACCCATATCATCGTTCTTATTCCACTTATCCTGCGGGTGTTGCAGATCAAGTAACGTGAAAGCGCCACGACATCAGATACGTGCTTTCTTTTTCGTTGTGGTCAGCCTGGCCCTTGCGCTCCCGGCCGCCAGGTCATTTCTGGCTATGCGCGAGCCGGAAAACATCGTACCCGGTGAAGGCGTGACACGCATCGGATCGTTAAGTGACTATTTCGAGGGAATCAAGGGTACACGTGGCGATACAGAGGTCTATTTTCTGGAGGCGGAGCGTCCGGGGGCTACTATCCTGGTATTGGGCGGCACCCATCCTAATGAGCCGGCAGCATTTATTTCGGCTGTATGTCTGATTGAAATTGCCCGGCTGGCGCAAGGCCGGTTGATTGTAATCCCCCGTGCCAACAACAGCGGCTTTACCCATGATGACCCCCAGGAGGGCACACCGCAGTATTTCACCATCCCCACGGCCCGGGGGGAACGCCGGTTCCGCTATGGCTCGCGGTGCACCAATCCTGTCGACCAGTGGCCGGACCCGGAGGTTTATTTGCATTATCCCTCGCGGCAGCAGCTATCCGGTATGGAAACCCGTAACCTGAATCGTGCCTATCCTGGCCGGCCAAACGGCACATTGACGGAGAAAGTCGCTTATGCCATTACGGAAATGATGCGGCAGGAAGCGGTAAACCTGGGCATCGACCTGCACGAGGCCTCTCTGGAATACCCGGTGATCAATGCGCTGGTGGCCCATCCCCTGGCCAGCGACCTGGCAGGGGAAGCTGTATTATATCTACAGATGGAGGGGCTGGATTACAGCCTGGAGCCTTCGCCGGATAACTTCCGCGGTTTGTCACACCGGGAATGGGGGGACCATTTACATATCCCGGCCATATTGATGGAAACGGCCAATGTGGTCCAGGGCCGATACCGGGGCCGCACCACACCGGACCTCGTCCTGACCGGCAAGGACCCGTTCCACTACGAGGCCGCCCAACACAGCCTGTTGGAAGTGCCGTATCCCGAAGAGGGCATACCACTCCGGGAGCGGGTCGGACGTCATATTCAGGGTATTAGAAAGATTGCGGAAGTCTGGAGCGCGAATAATCCTGATAATATGATTATCATTGAGAACGTCCCGGAATACGATGATATGATGGACCGGGGTGTCGGTGCTTTCCTGCATTAGAGTTATACCGGCAATTGACATTAAAACAAGGAGGATAACCATGAGAAGAAGTGTAGCCTTATTACTGTTTGCGGTGGTATTCCAACCGCTGGCGGCGGAAGATACGTTAGCTGATTTCAAGGCCAAGCAACCCATACTAATCACCACTGTCGGGCAGAGCGCCGATATACTGATGGTGAAAATCCTGTCCCAGAAGGCGGGGTTACAGTTCACAATGGATAAGCTGGCCAGGCCGGATAGTCTGGCGAATCAGTCTGCCCTGATTATTGTCAGTGGCGGAAGCACGAAAGGACTGGGGGCGGCTAAAATCAATCCGGAAGATGAGTTGGCCCGGGTTCAAACACTGGTTGATACGGCCCGCGCGGCCGGAATCAAGATTATCACCATGCACATGGGGGGCAAGGCCAGACGCGGTAAGATGTCCGATCGGTTCAACCAGCTGGCCGCAGAGAACGCCGACTGTATGATCGTGGTCAAAAGTGGTGATGAAGATCAGTTCTTCAGCAACATTGCCGCTGAAAAAAAGATTCCCATTTTCCTGGTGGAAAAGATTATCAACGCCCAGGAAGTATTGGAGAGCATCTTCAAATAAACTTCCCGGTGGCGCCCTCGCAACAATGACAGGTCTTCATTAATAAGCCCCGGCGAGAGGATTTCATTATGAGAAAAATCATACCGTCCGCAGTTATAACACTACTTGTGGCCCTGGCGGGCGCGCCTTGCTTTGGGTCCGATGCCGTCACGGCGAGTTCGGGAATGGTCGTCACGGCCCATCCGGTTGCTTCCCAGTTTGGTCTGGATATTTTGCAGACCGGCGGCAATGCTGTCGATGCCGCTGTAGGGGCGGCGGTGATCCTGGGGGTTGTGGAGCCTCACGCCTCGGGTTTCGGGGGTGGCGGCAGCATGCTGGTTTATATCAGGGAGCAGGATAGCCTCACCTATATCAATTACTATGCCCGGGCGCCACGGATGGTACCGACCGATTTCGATTCGGATACCGAGTCCCATACCGGGCAGGCTGTGCTGATTCCGGGTACTCGGGGTACCGGCATATCGGGGTTCTCGACGATGATAATGTATATGGGCAGAAATATGCACTTATCCCGGTCCTGGGTAAGTTCACCACCAGCCTGAGCGGACCTCTACCTTTCTTATCCAAAGGACTGTAATACTTCATACCCTGTTGGACAAATACGCTCCTAAGTTAAGAGAGATCTCAGCACCTCATACGGTGTTTTTCCAGCAAAGGCAGCATGGGGTCTATCAAAGTTGTAAAACTTCTCCCACGCCTCAAGTTTGTGATTTAAATCCACATCATCTGTATAGGTCAACAATTGATAAAACTCCTCCTGGTCCGTCCTATGGGACCTCTCAACCTTCCCGTTCAACTGTGGTGATCGCGGCTTGATATAAATATGCTTCATCCCGTGGTCCTCAACATGCCAGTGGAACTTGGCCTGGAACTCATGCCCCCTGTCCGTCCTGATGGTATTGATCCGAAAAGGGAACTTATCGATCACATAATTAATAAACTGGATGGCACACTGTTGATTGTGCTTCCGGTATATCTGAAGCGCTCTCACACGAGTTGCATCATCGATGGCCGTGTACTGATAGCGACGGACTCTATGCCCTTCATCATCCTTCAGGGTCAGGAACTTCACATCGACCTGAATATGATGACCAGGAACAGTCTTGGTGTAGCGTTTTGTATGCAGTGCTCGGCGTGGTGCTGTTTTGGCCAGACGATTAATACCGTTGCGAGCCAGGGTACGGTAGACACTCGATTCTGATACAGAGAACCCATGATAACGCTCCAGGTACCACATAATACGCTCAGGGCCCAGTTGATAAGCTTGCCTAATCTGAAGAATTTTCTCAGCAACTTGTATGGGAATCTTCTTGGGGTGCGAATAGGCCACCGGCTTCTTCCTTCTCAGGCCGGCTTTACCTTCCTTCTCGTAGACTTTCTTCCACTCATAGAAGCTAGAATCAGGAATGTTAAAATCTCTGCATGCTTGAGCATTGCTGCCTATACCTTGAGCATATTTCAGCACCAGCAACTTCTTTCTGTACCTCAGTTCATCCCTAACCAATCTCTGAACTAGTTTCTCCATTGAACAACCCTCCATTTTGACTCTTAAATATCAGCATAAAGAGTCCGGGAGGGTATGAAGTATCATAGTTTAATGCCGCTTCCGCTGAAACGCTGGCGACCAATCTTCCCCTTAACTATAATGATAACCCGGTTCTGGAGGGCTTCCAGATTACGGTGGCCAGTGACCTGCAAGTCGGCGGCGTGAAGTCAATCACCGACGGTTTTGGCATTGATGTTTACGGTGAAGGGAAACAGGACAGCAGCGGTTCCTGGTCGGTGAGCATTGCCGAGTATCCCACTTCCACTCTTGAAAGCCGTAGCCACGACTTTGAGATCCGCTTCACTGAATCGGGTGCTATCGCTTACAGTTGGGGATCGCCCACCGTATCCACCGCTGCATTTATGGTCGATTTTGAGGTCTGGGACGTAACCGAAGGGGTGGATCAGCAGGTTTGCTTCGAGGTGAATGATGCAAATAGTAACCAGCAATGGGACGAGGGTGAAAGTATATTCCTTATAACCGCCCCTTATCCTTCGCCCTCTATCGGTGATCCGATTGTAGCAGCTTTTCCTGATAATTTTCCCTACACTCTAATCATCATCAACGCGCCGACAGATACACTTGGGTTGCCTCCACAAGCAGGGGATATGGTCCAACTTGAATCATACCGGAGTATCCGGGACGATGATGTATTTACCTTCCAACTTCAGCTGCCTTTTCATGATCCTGATGCCGGAGACCTGTCCGAGATCAGGGTTGTGCCGAATCCGTATATCGTCGGCGCCCGCTGGGAGGAGATTCAGAATGCTCACCTGATCAGATTCATGTTCCTCCCGCCGGTCTGCACGATAAACATCTATACCCTCGGTGGTGAGAAAATCCGCACCATCCCTCATGATGACTATACCGGCGATGCCGTCTGGAATGTGCTGAATGAATCGAACCAGGCCCTCGCATTCGGTGTCTATGTGTATGTGGTCACAACTCCCCAGGGCGGCAAGCATATCGGGAGATTTGCGCTTATCAAATAATATCTGGAACATGATATGAAGAATTTTTTTATACTACTATTGACTGCTGCATTTACTCTGACGATTCCCGATCAGGCCTTGTGTCAGAACGAGGTAAACAAGAGCGGAACCTCGGCAGCCCAGTTTCTGAAAATCGGCATCGGCGCTCGTGCCATGGCGCTGGGCGGCGCAATTGTAGCCGGCGTAGATGATATCTATAGTCTGTACTGGAATCCCGCGGGAATCACCCAACTTTCCCAGGCTACCATGGCAACGGTCTACACCCAGTGGTTTGCTGACGTCACTCATCAATATATCGGCGTTGCCGTACCTGCGGGGCGTTCAAGTGTTGTGGGGCTGCACGCCATTTTTGTGAACATGGATCCCATGGAGGTCACCACGATAAAAGATCCGCATGGGACCGGTGAGTACTATGATGCCAGCGATCTGGCACTAGGGATGACCTACGCTGCCCGCATGACCGATTTATTCGCGGTTGGGGTTACGGGCAAATTCATCCAGCAATCTATCTACAACGAATCGGCAAGCACATTCGCTTTCGACGTGGGTACGCAGCTGGCCATACCCTACCGCGGGATCAGACTGGGAATGCACTTCTCAAACTTCGGCGGCAAACTCCAACTGGATGGACGCGACCTCATCCGGGAATATGATATGAATCCCAACAACACACTGAATGTGGGGGTTGAAACCCGTCTTCGCACGCAACCCTGGGAACTCCCTGTGAATTTCCGTGTCGGCCTGGCAATGGACCTGATAGGAACCGGCGAAAGCCTGGTGCAGTCGGACCGGAACCGTATCACAATGTATCTTGATGGCAATCATCCATCAGACGCGCCGGAAAACGCGTCCATCGGTCTCGAATACTCCTTTAATAAACTCATGATCATCCGTAGCGGCTACCGGTTCAATCACGATGTACAGAAACTGTTCTACGGCGTTGGACTGTATACCCCGTTACCCGGCTCTGATCTGAATGTGGATTATGCGCTGGCGTCCTTCGGGGAATTGGACTATATCCACGTATTTTCCGCGAGCATTACCCTTTCGCGGTAGGTGATTTCACCTCATCTAATGGCTTGCAGTAATTCATGACCTATCGTCTGCGGCGAGCACGGATCCGGGGAAATTCTTTTCCCAATTATCTTCGTCTGGGCGTGTATGCCGTCATCCTGATTCTGACTCCCCTGGATGCCCAGACCAGCCGCGACGGCAGCCTGTATTCCCTGGTCGTGGATATCAAAGGGGCCATGCCCACATCGGGTTCAAATAGGTATGTTGAACCCACAGCCGAGCGAATCACCGTCTCCCCTGTGTCGCGATTGCCGGGGGGGTGCACCATAGGAGTAGCATCAGGAACGGCAACATCCGACGGCAGACCAATGGTCTGGAAAACGAGGGATTATATTGATAAGCCGAATAATGAGGTTGATTACAACACATCGTACAAGTACAAGTTTATTGCTGTTATAAATGCAGGGGAGTCCTACGTCCGGATGGGTGTGAACGAAAAGGGGTTCGCTATTGTGAATTCCTCCGCTTACGATTTGCCGGAGGGGAGTACGGGACCTGGCAATGGCCTAACAATGCGGCATGCACTTGGTATCTGCGCTACAGTGGCGGAATTTATGCATTTCCTGGACAGCACCAATGTAACCGGTCGTACAACCCAGGGGAATTTAGCCGTATTGGATTCTACCGGTGCGGCGGCACTGTTTGAGGTCGGGGGGAATGTCTACTGGAAATATGACGCCGCCGACACCGCCGTAGCACCCCATGGCTA
>DAOWIJ010000203.1 GCA_030640955.1 Fidelibacterota bacterium | reverse complement strand
TTTGCCGATAGCAGCACAGCGCTGGCCAGGAAGAGAGCGGCGGTACGGCCGGACCGCAGGGCTTGCAGCAATACACCCAGGCGGCCTCTGAGCACCATGACAATCAGCAGAAAAAGCAGCGACCATACCATGCGGTGGCTGAGAATCTCGTGAGCGGGGATCTGCTGGATCAGTTTCCAGTAAACCGGCAGAACACCCCATAAAAAGTAGGCCGCCACCGCATAGGATATACCTGCTCTGGTTAAACTCACCCGGTTATCAGCTCCCTATAGTGAACAGATTGGATGGCGCTTAGCCAGTGGGGAGATACTTGCGAACCAGCTTTCTGGCCCGGCTTATGACCAATGGCATTAAGCGGCCCTTTTCCCGCGCTATTTGCATGAACATTTTCCGTTTGGTCGCGGGAGTCTTAACAACGTGGGTACGCGGTACCAGGCTGATGGCCTCGCGCTCGCAGGCCGAGATACAGGCGCCACAGCCCAGGCAGATGGCCTCATCAACCGCGCTGTAGCGTTCTTCCAACTGAACCGGCCGACCGTTGCGCGCCAGTCCGATGGCCCCCACATTGCAGGCCTTGAAGCACAGACCGCAGTAATCGCATTTCTCAGGCTCAATGGCAGCCAGATAAGCGGTCTTGCCAATGCCATTGTGGTAGCCAATCTGGATGCCATGAACCAGCTCGCAGCAGCAGCCGCAGCAGTTACAGATAAACGAAGGTCTGTTGCGCACGTTATCGGTAATGTGGGTCAGATGGTGGGCATCCGCCAAATCGATAATTGCCAATAATTCATCAGTTGACTTGGGCTCGGCAAAGCCCCTGCGGCTCAGGAACCGGGCGCCATTCCCCAGCGCTATACAGATTCCCTCAACGGGAGCACCCTTCTTGCAGGTCTTCCCCATGTGTTCCTTTTTGTGGCGGCAGTAGCAGATGGTCACGGCGCCGAAATCGGCCTGGCGGATGATCTCCTTGGCGGTTGCATTGGTGGCAACCGTCGTAGTCACCGGGATATGGTCATCGTGGACCAGCGACCGGGTAAGGGGCGTCCGGCTGCCGAAGAACTCACCGGCCTGCCCGGTCCGCGGGTCCTCGTACAGGTAGTCTTCCATAAGCCGGGCCAGCTTTTCCAGCGGCAGATCGGTACGGTGCTTCATAAATGTGAACTCGAAGAAACCGATCAGGCCGGGCATGAGCAGGTAGTAGGTGGTGTCGCCGTAGGGCAGGTCCATGATCAGTCCCTTGTCGGCCATGCGATCCAGCAGCGGCAGCAAGGTATTTTCGTCCAGGCCGGTGGCTTTGACCAGCTCTACCAGGGTAGCCTCCTCCAGGGGGAATTTGGAGGCCACGTAAGCTTCCTGCTCGCTGAACAGCAGCGCCAGGATTTGCCGCAGCTTGTCGTTATCCACCAGACCGACAGGGTACTTGTTCAGCCGGTCGATGAGTGGAACCAGGTTATCTTTGGCGTTGGCTATATGTCCCATTGTGCTCTCCCCGAACTTGCGCTAAACCTTTGCGACAGTATTGGCATAAGTTCAACAAAACAACCTGACCGAGCAAGGGGGAAATGGTGAGGCGGGGGATGAGGCTTGGGACTTGGGGCTTGGAACTCGGAACCCGAGACAGGCGCAGTGGCAGTGGCAGTAGCAGGGCAGCGGCCCCGCACCTCTCCCCTTTACTCCCGTAAAGCCCCTCTCCGCTTGCGGAGAGGGGACGGCCGCAGGACGGGGGTGAGGTCTCCCGCTGATCCGCCAGTGTACCCTCGCTAAATCTTTCGAGTATCGAATATCGAGCATCCAGTATCCAGCATCGAGTATCCAATATCTAACATCCAAAATCCAGTATCGAGTTACTCTCTTTGAACTTCAGATTACCCAGCTATTGTGACAGGCTGCGCCTGTAGGGGCGACTCAGCGAGTCGCCCTTACTGGGGAGATCTGGCCTTCCCCGCGATCCCGAAACTTCGGGAGTGGTCGATCTGCTTGCTACCATCCCTCACTCCGCCCACTGGCCTTCGACAAGCTCAGGCCGACATAGCTGGTCTTCCCCCTCTCGCTTCAGGAGAGGGGGCATCGTGCAACGACGGGGGTGAGGTCTCCCGCTGAACGCTTATCAGGCAGCTGGCCTTCGTCAATCTCAAGCCAACCCAGTTGCGGCCTTAGCGTCTTTGTGGTTTACTCTTGCTTAGGGCTAACTGAACAGCAGCCGCAGGTAGAACAAGGGATTGGTGAGCTTGGCCTTGGGCACTTCGTTGGCGATCATGCCGCCAATGAGGTTACGGAGCTTGTAGCTGCGGGCGGCCTTGTTGATCACAAAGTTGAGCAGCGGTCGGTACTGGCCGATCTTCTGCATCTTGCTGCTTACGTCCAGTTCGCCACCAATGACCGACCATAGTTCCTGATCATAACGGGCCAGGGCTTGTGCACCCACATCACCCGTTGCCAAGGCCGCCTTGGCCGTTTTAACGGCATATCTGGCCGAGTATAGCGCGTTACCGATACCTTCGCCCGTAAAGGGGTCGATCAGGCCGGCGGCATCCCCCAGCAGCATGAAGCCGGCGCCATAATTCCTGCGGTGCAGGCTGCCCACCGGCAGGCTCCACCCCATGAGACCTTCCAGCGGCCTGGCGTTGGCAAAACGTTCCTTGAATGGCGGACGGCTGATAATTTCTGTCAGGGCATTCTTGAGGCTGATACCCTGACTCTTGATGGCGCTATGGGGCATGCCCAGCCCGATGTTGGCGTGGCCGTTTTCGATAGGGAATATCCAGAAATAGCCGGGTATAATTTCGTCCACAAAGTGGAGTTCGATCTGGTCGGTGAGTCCCGCTACGCCCTCGTAATATTGCCGTAGAGCGCCAATGGTGTGCCGCGGCTCACGGCTGAGAAGCCCCGCGTTGCGGGCCACCACCGAGTGACAGCCATCAGCACCGATAACTATTGATCCCGAGAAGTTGGTCTCATTGCCATCATCGCTATGTACGCCCCGTACACCAGTGACGTGACCATCTTCCTCCAACAGACCGTTCACCTTAAAGCCGGTGATTACGCGATCGGCGACGGCGCCGGCCTGCTGGAACATGAACTCGTCAAAATAGCGCCGCCTGATAACGAAACCTTCGGGGATGGTCTCCAGATTGCTCTGACCCAGGTGAATTACAAGCTCGGTGCCTTTGGGGCTGGAGAATATTATGCGGTTGATGGCCGCCCCAGGCAAATCCCGGACCTTATCCAGCAGTTGCAGCTCCTTGAGGACATCCACCGACTTGCCGGATAGGGCGTCGCCGCAGATCTTGTCCCGCGGGAAAGACTCCTCATCGAGCAATAGGGTACTTAATCCGGCCCGGGCGGCGTATAGCGCGGCAGCTGTACCGGCCGGTCCCGCGCCAACGATAATCAGATCATATTTTTCTGAGGCGGCACCCATTGCTATCAGACTTTCACAGAGCGTATATAATTGCCAGGCAGATCAAGGTAGTCAAGGCGTAAGTTTAGTACAATTGGCGTTAAAAAGCCTTAGCAATCTGGCGTAATGAATCATATTCCCGGGCTTTTAGCTGCTTAGCTATCGTTCCCATGAATGATATTATTTATGCCCTGACCCCTTGCACGAACTGTTGCGTCAGCTTACCTTATTGCATGCGTTCACCGGGATAAAACTCTATTGGTTCGGCGCGCCTGAGTCTCAGGGATAGGAGAAAATATATGGCAACGAATCTCCCCGCGGCAATTGAGAAGATTGCTGGTCATGATCTGGGCACCATAATGTCCGGGCTGTCAGAAATCAGGGGACAGATACGCGACCTCGACCAGGATGACCTGCTGGCAGTAGCTGACGCTATCGGCAGCCTGTTTTTTATCGACCATTACGAAAGACCCGATCTCCAGCCCGCCATGGATGAAGGCATTGCGGTGTTGGCGGAGGCCGGCGCCGTTATTGTCCCCTACATTATTGCCACATTTGAAAATTCTGATATGAAGGCCAACCTCTCATATGCCAAGGTCCTGGGGATGATTGGCGTACCTGCCATCCCCCACTTGATCGAAATATATCGCACTAAGGACGATCCCTATCAGCAGTCGTACGCCCTGTATGCATTAGGTAAGGTTAAGGACCGGGCGATTCTGGCAGTGTTGAATGATGTCGTTGCCGCGGTTAGCTCAAAACATCTGGAAGTGCGGGACTCAGCCATCCGGGCACTGGGTAAAACCATGGAACTGATTTCACCGAAAGACCTGTCTACTGAGCAAAGAACTACCATTTATCAGGTGTTGTTTAATTGTGTTTCTGATCCCCACTCGGCCATCCGGGGCAAGACCATCCGGACCCTGAGCAAAATGGACCGGAGCGGTCTTCTGGACGAAGAACAAAAACAACAGCTGCGTAATATCTGTGAACGGGTTTCGGGGATAAATGACCAGAATCGCTGGGACCGCGCCTTTATCGTTCGCAAGGAAGCCAAGGAAGCCCTGGAAAAGATGGATTGATGCGCGACTATCAATTTGGCCGTTTGTTCTTCTGTTTTACCATCACAAATCGAGCCACATTTAAAGTAACTTCGGTTCCTACTCATTTTGACTGCCATGTCATTATCAGAGGTAGCAGATTGTATCAGATTAGCGAGGCGAGTATTAAGCGATAATGTTAAAGAAAATCAAATGCGCCGACCTGGAGATCGGCATGTACATCAATTTGGGGGAATCGTGGATGCGCCACTCGTTTTTCCGTCCGGCGTTTAAGATTACCTCCGTAAAACAGATTAAGAAAATAGCTGCCGCGGGCTTTCGTTCTGTAATGGTGGACCCAGATCGAAGTGATCCGGCTGTCCGGTCCAAACTGGGCGAGGGCCAACCAGTCAATGGGGATTCACAGGATCTCCCTATGATTGAAGTACCCGATGAGAACGAGTTCGATCCCATGGAGCAAATCTCAGATGAATTGGTGGCAGCCATTGAAGACCCTGCTATACCTCCCGAAAAAAAGGCGGAGATTGTATATTCCCATTCAATCCGCATGATGGACAATATTCTGCAGGAACCCAGCCCCGAGAATATTCTTAAAGGCAAGACTATGATCTATGCGACCGTGGATCATATTCTGGCGGATGACGAAACGGCAGATCACCTGAGTCAGATTACTTCCCACGATTACTATACTTATACCCACTCGGTGAACGTAGGGCTTCTCAGCGTGCTTCTGGCCAAAGAGGCGTTTAAGAATATCGAGGGGCATGACATGCAGGAACTGGGCGCCGGGTTTTTTCTCCATGACCTCGGAAAGTGTGACGTACCGGCCTCTCTGATCAATAAACCCGACAAACTATCGCCGCAGGAGTGGGAGCTTATGCGCAACCACCCATCAAAAGGGAAGCGCCTTCTGAAGGAGGCCCGTCAGCTCAGTGAAGAGTGTGCCCTGATCGTGATGCAGCACCACGAGCGGGAAGACGGGACAGGCTACCCCCTGGGTCTGCATAGAAATGAGATTCATGACTACGGGAGAATCTGCAGCATCGCCGATGTATACGATGCTCTCACCTCTACACGGGCTTATAAGAAAAAGTTGCCCCCATTCCAGGCTTTGCAGGTCATGAAGGATGAGATGTTTCATCATTTCAATCGCGATCTGTTCGGCATTTTTGTATCCATTTTTTCATAACCTGGTTTATAATCAGGACGTGAATACCGACCGCCGAAGGGAAGGACCGTTGATGCCATTTTCAAACGAGCGCATTGTTCTGCTGAAATATTCCACCACGTTTATCCGCTAGATCGCACTCCGCACAACGTTCAACATTGTATAAAGCAACAGCGGTTATCCGACTCTCGATGCATTAACCTTCAGATTGTCACAGCGTCTAATTAAGAACCCATCAGGCTTGGGACAGGTTCTATTCACAGATCAGCACTTGGGGTTATGATGAAACCGGCACAGATCTTTTTACTGACTGTTGTGATTATGGCAACGTCAAATAGTTGTAATAACGATAGGGTCAGTAGCGACTGGCCCGATCAACCGATCACCATCGATGGGGATCTGGCTGACTGGCAAAGGGGCTTTATGCCGCTGCAGAATAACGAGTTGGGTGGCGCGGTAGCCAACGATAATGAATTTCTATATCTGGCCCTCACTATCAGAGATCGTGGCCTGGCCAGGATGGCCATCAACCGCGGGATGATACTGTGGCTGGAAGGAACAGCCAGGCCAAAACACCGTTTCGGTATCAGGTTCCCTCTGGGGATGATGGAGTCACCGGACGCCATGAAAGACATGAGGCAACGCGACCGGGAGCCCGTGTTTGACGAAAGGTGGCTGGATTACGTGGAGATCCTGGGAAAGGACCGGATCGACACCAGGCGTTTTCCGGTTTCCGATTTACCGGGTATAGAGGTGGCCGTTGGCGGTGATCCCTACAACATGACCTACGAGGTGCGCATACCGCTCGCCATCGATACAGACTTTCCGTATGCCATCGCGGTGAATCCCGGTGAAACAGTACGCCTGGAATTGACCATACCACAGCCTCAGTTCGCCGGACACAGGCAGCCTGGCGGAATAAGCGCTCTACCCTCTGCGGGTGGCGGGATGGGCGGACGCGGCGGGAGCAGGCAGGATGTTGGTGGTCGCGGTGGCATGGGCCGGCCGGGCAACGTGGCTCCTTTGCAGGTCAAACTGAAGGTGATATTGGCTGAGACTCCCGGGTAAGCCGCTTGAACAATGTCTATTCAGTAGTTGTATCTTCGGCATAGATCAATTGATTCCCGACCTCGAACGAACCCGAGTTTACCATTTGTATTACCGCCGGTAAACTGGACCCTATGTATGTGACTATTGAAGAATGTTAGCAGCTGCAGGTTAACTGGCCCAAGACTGTTCCTTACTCGCCCCTGACTGCCTGTTATCCCCCTTAAACCTGTACTGCGGCCCCATGCGGATGCAGTGCATCACTATCCGGAATTGTATTAGGATAATACGGTCTTATTATCTTGCATTGCTTGACTACGATTTGCTAATATCATAAAGCGATTGCAATAGATTGTATGTAATTTCAATTATAAAATAATCTGAATAATCGGAAGATTACAACCTTTTTCGGGCGCCAACTGCTATCCAGGCGAAGGAAACTAAATGTCCAGACGAGGACTTCTATCATTATCGCTGCCATTCACTTCTGCTTTGCTACTGATATGGGCCTGCTCCGATAACAATAACAACCATATAGACAAAGACATAACCTCCTGTGAGGGCTGCCACCTCGACCAGGCCGCGCTTAAGGAACTCGCTGCTGTTGATACGACAGCTCCCCCATCAGGGGGCGGCTGAGGCGGCTCAGTGGCTCCGTTGGAGCCATGGGAAAAGGTGTTTATCAAGCTCACCAGCGCTCAGAGCTCCTTTGCGGATGTTGATCCCAATCACGGTGAAATAGGTTGTGCTACCTGTCACGGTGGCAAAGAGCCGGCTGAATTCGCAGCCGCTCACGATACTGCCTATGGTTTCGTCCGTGACCCCTCCAGAGATGCCGAAACTGCATGCAATCCTTGCCATACATCCATTGTTGCTGGGAACCTGAACAGCATGCACACCAAGGCCTGGGGCGAGAGAAATGTAATTGCCGAACGCCAGTTGGGCGCCAGCGCCGATCAAACCAATTTTGATGAATGTCCTGCTGAACTCACCGACGGCTTTGATAATGAATGTACCTCCTGCCACACGACCTGCGGCCAGTGCCATGTTAGTCGTCCCAACAGTGTGCATGGTGGTTTTATTAATAGTCATCTGTTTTCCAGTATACCAGATCAGACCAACAACTGCATGGCCTGCCATGGAAGCCGTATCGGTGTTGATTTCCGCGGTGAATTAGAGGGCAACCGGCCCGATGCGCACTATCTCAAGGGTCAGCGCTGTTGGGACTGTCATCGCGAGGATTTCCACGCGGATGCCTCGGCGTATTCCTCCCGATACCACCTGCCCGATCTGCCTAAGTGCACCGATTGCCATTTGGGTTCAACCCAATCCAACCCCTACCATGTAATGCATTGGACTACCAGTGCAAGTGCTGCAAAATTAGCCTGTTACGTCTGCCACTCCCAGCCCTATAACAACTGTAACAGTTGCCACACGGAGGACCACTGGAAAGAGGGCTACGTCGCAACCGGCACCGACTCCTTTGCAGGCGGTGAGGGCTATCGGGAATATCCGGGATTTCGCATCGGGTACAATTACGACCAGAACCTCTTTGAGGGCGAATATATTGTTGTCAGGCATATACCGATAGCGCGTGATTCCTACGCGCCCTGGGGCCATGCCACCCTGGCAACCTATGATGAGCGGCCCACCTGGGAATACACCAGCCCCCACAACATTCGCCTGTTCACTGCTCAGACCGATACGTCGGGGGGGGCCACCTGCTATGAGAACTGTCATTTGACCGGCGATAAAGCCACGGCCAATGCCCAGCTCTATTTGTGGCAGGCGTTTATCGACTCAGCCTATTCTGATGAAAGTATTGCCAATTCAGAGGTAGTGGTCGACGACCATTTACCTGACACCTGGATAATACCCTAGTAGTTCAACAAGCGTTTCACTTAAGGAGATAACCATGAAAAAACGCTCTATCTTAATGATAACCGGCCTGGCTTTGATTTTTGCCGCGGCCTGCAGCACTGAGTCTGAGGAAATCGACGAATTTGAAGTTCTGTCTGAGTATATGGTTGATAACAACCTTGATCTGACTGACCTGCTGGCCGACGGCACCTGGATCACTACCGCCAGCGCGGTCTTTGATGGCGGTGTCGAGAATTACTTTATCGTGGACCTGCGCGGTTCGGATAAGAAGCCTGCCAACGGCACGGTAGATTTCGAAGATGGCCATATCCCGGGCGCTAATCTGGTCACCCTGGGTAATGTGCTCACCTACGTACAGACCAACAACACCAGCGAATTGCCCGTAGTAGTTGTCTGTTATTCAGGCCAGACTGCCGGTCACGCCGTTGCCGCCCTGAAGCTTAGCGACATACCAGCCAAAGTACTGAAGTGGGGCATGAGCTCCTGGAATAGCAAGTTCGACGTTTGGAGTGGCAATACCGGTAGTGTGGCAGTTGGATCCGCTGGTTGGGATGAGACTGATGATGTACCGACGCTGCCCAGTAACACTACTCCCACGTTAGATACCGGCCACGACGACGGAGCAGATATCCTGGCCGATCGGGTCCAGGCCATGCTTGATGGTGGATTTAAGAGCAAAGCCGGCGCCGATGTCTTAACCGACTATGCCAGCTACAACGTCATTAATTTCTGGGCCGTCACCGATTGGGAACTCTACGGCCACGTTAAGGAAGCCTACCAGGTGACCCCCGGCACCCTGACCATCGCGGATGATGGCTTGAAGGCTATCGATCCCGACAATCCCAACGTGATTTACTGCTGGACCGGTCATACCGCTTCCGTCGTAACTGCTTTCCTGACCGTACTGGACTATGAGTCCTACAGTATGCTGTTCAGCGCTAACGGATTAGTGTACGATAACCTGGTAAGTTCCAAGTGGAGTGATACTCAGATCATGGGCTACGCCTACGATACCGGCAACTGATTTCTCTCTTGCCACTTAGTTGGTGAAATGCACGGCCTCGCCTGAGCTTTTCGGGTGAGGCCGTTCTGCATTGCCGCAGAGACCCACGTTTGGTAATTCACTAATCCGCCTTCTGATGAAATAGACTGGTTTTCGCCAATCCTGATTAGTACTATCAGGCGTGATTGATATCACAAGCCGCTTTATTGTGGACAACTTTATCATTTTCAATAGGGTCTATCTACAGAATTACGCAAAAAGTACGGACGAAATTGCGACTTTAATAACTGGGAATTGCTACCATTGTGAATAAGAAAATACTGACTGCCTGCCTGATTCTGCTGGTGACACAAGTACCGTTATATGCTCAGAAAACAGGGCGCATATCCGGATTTGTAAGGGACGCGGCAACCGGCGAACCGTTGAAATTCGCCAATCTGATTCTGGAAGGGACCGGCATTGGCGCGGCCACGAACGTTGAGGGCTTCTACGTGATCGTAGGGATCCCACCCGATTATTATAATCTTAAGATGATGATGATCGGCTATCGCACTGAAATAGTACCAGTGGCGGTTACCGCCGGCAGCGAGCTGCGCGTGGACCGGGAACTGGTTACCCAGGCCCTTCAGGCTGAGGAAGTAGTGATCAGCGCCGAGCGGGTACGATTCAACGAGATGGTTGAGGTCAGCCGTGTAAATGTGACCCTGAAGGAGATTAAAGACGCACCGGCCCTGGCCGAGGCCGACCTGTTTCGCACCTTACAGATGTTGCCGGGTGTGCAATCCACTAACGATTTTTCGTCGGCCCTGGTGGTGCGCGGTGGCAGCCCCGATGAAAACCTGATCCTGCTGGACGGTATCGAGGTGTACAACCCCTTTCACCTGGGCGGCATCTTTTCTACCTTCAACACCGATGCCCTGGCTGATGCCGAGTTTATGGCTGGGGGTTTCCCGGGGCAGTATGGCAACCGCAACTCATCGGTTGTTGAAATCACGGCCCGGGAAGGTAACAGCAAGGGCGCGCGCCTGTTCAAAGACTCACCGGTTGGCCAGTACTGGAACCTCAGCCAGGCGCAGGGCGAGATCAGTATGCTGAGCAGCAAGTTGCTGGCCGAAGGCCCGATCAAAAACGGCTCCTGGATGCTGGCCTGGCGGCGGACCTACTACGATCAATTGGCCAACATCTACTACGCCTATAAGGGTGACGAGCCGATGGGCGGCTATTTCTTCAGGGACCTGCACGGGAAAGCCATTTACAACCTTTCACCTACCGATCGCCTCATACTGGCAACCTACAGTGGCCGGGATTACGCTGATATCGAGATTGAAGAGGATGAGGGCGGGATAGGCATAGACCTCAATTGGGGCAACCGTACGTCCAGCCTGCAATGGCGCAGCGTACCTAATTCCCGGTTCGTTTCACTGCTATCGCTGGCTAATACCCGCTATGACTGGGATTTTCGGGTGGCCTTCAGCATTATTGACACCAGTCTGAGAGAGACCGGTACCGAAATCACTCAATCGGTGGGCCTCAACGACTGGACCTTAAAGGAAAAACTGGATTGGTACCTTAGCAGCAGTCACACAATCACTACAGGGTTTGAACTGAAAAACCTGGCTATGGGTATCGATCAGACTGTGGGCGGCGTGAGTTGGTTTTCCCAGGACCAGCGGCCCTACATATTCGCGCTTTATATCCAGGATAAGTGGCAGATTAATCCCCTGTTCAGCCTGCAACCGGGTATGAGAATTACCAAGTTTGAACTGCATGACGGCCTATACTACGAACCACGTCTGGGGATGAAATATCTCATCACCGAAAACCTGGCCTTCAAGGCCAGCTGGGGATTGTACAAGCAGTTCCTGTTCACCAATACGAGTGAAGACGCCATCTTGAGCTTCGTTGATTTCTGGCTGCCGGTACCTAAAGAAAACAATGCGCAATCGGCCCAGCATTTCATCGCCGGTGTGGAACACTGGCTGGGGCCGGGTTTCTATCTCAGTCTGGAAGGCTACTACAAACCGTATGACGTCATGCTGGATACCAATCCGGCCAACGATCCGGCCAATGACGACGATGACTTCATCGAAGGCACGGGCGAGGCCTACGGTATGGAGCTGCTGTTGAAGCGGTCTACCGGCAAACTTACCGGCTGGCTGGGGTACACCTGGGCACGCCTGAATAAGGAGATAGACTTTAACAGCGACGGTGAGATTGTGGCCGGCGATGGCGAGGTGTATAATCCCAAGTACGACCGGCCGCATACTTTCAACATGGTACTCAGCTACCAGTGGAGCCACCGTACCAGCCTGGGCCTGACAGTCTCGGTAAGCAGCGGCCAGCCATACACGCCGGTATGGGGAAAGACATACACCCAGAGCGATTTTGGCAGCTACACTCAACCTTACATGAACCTGCGCACCATTCCAGGGACGCGCAACTCGGCCCGTATACCACCATATATCCGGGCTGATATCAGTTGGGCCAGAGATATTCATCCATTCGGGATAGATGGACGGCTCAAGTTCCAGGTGATCAATTTCACCAACCATTTCAACGTGCTGCTCTACTCCTGGTCACATAATAAATCGCCATCAGAGGTAACGGCGGTCAGCATGTTTCCCATTCTGCCAACTATCGGTCTGGAGTTCAAATTATGATGATCAAATATTTACGATTATTCAACCTGACAGTCTGGGCAGCGGCCCTGACAATAGTGTTCGGTAGTTGTGAGGAGCAGTTGAACATAGCCGAATTCGCTGACGATTACAGTGAGTACGAATCCGAGCTGCGCATCGAGGCGGTGCTGGACGCGGTAGAGCCGGCCAACTCCATCGTCCGGGTGGACTGGACCATGCTGGTGACCGACACATCCATCTTCAACGGCCGGGATGACGATGGCGACTGGAATCCCGAAACCGACGACACCGGTAAAGACGGCACGATCACGGATGAGGGCGAATTGGGGCCGCCGCCTGATGAAGGCGAGGGCAACGGCAGGCCTGATCCCGGTGAGCCCCACGTGGATGAGTACGACGAGATTCTGCCGCAACTCCACGATAGCACCTTAACCGTCGCGCTGATTGATCCTGCCACTGAGCAGGTGCTGATCGAGTTTGCCTGGCAGAGCCGCGCCGATTCGTTCCAGTTTGTACCGGACAGCCACGGCGAAATGGGTATCGGCGCCGATGCCGAACTGGTGGAGACGGTCTACTACGGCGCCTATCGTCCTGAGACGGTCTATGTGGATACTATCGCCTACTACAAGGAGTACGAATTCCGTTTGACAAAACAAGACGGACCAGAGATTACTGGAGTTACCACGCCCCTGCCGCCGGTCGTGTACGATCTGAATGGAAGTCCTGATGGCAATACTCTGATAGCCGACACGTTGCTGATTAACACCGAGGGCATCCCCCGCTTTCGTTGGTATACCGACGAAGCCCTCGTCGACTGGGTGGTAGTGGACCGCATTTTCAGTCCAGATTCCATAGTACGGATCACCAGTCATCCCGCCGGCCCCATCGGCCAGGATAACGAGGGCAACTGGGTGCACGAGGATATCATGGGGCTTTATTCTCCCGGGCTGTACCGCTGGACCGTAATCGTGCCCAGCCGGGCCTACGGCGCCTATATCTATTCCAACCTGCCCATGCGGGATGAACAGCTCTCCAACCTGCGTGATGAAAATGACTGTGTAGTCCTGGGCATCGCCGGTTCGGCCTCCCCGGCCATCCAGTACGTTCGCGTTCCGGAGTAAGGCCGGGCCGCAATGGCAGGTGCCGCCAGCGCCTGTATCGTACTAACTTGCGGCCATGCAAAATCTGCTTGCCGATGCCGTTGACGCTGCCCGGGAGGCTGGTAAAATCCTGCGTGGCTACTACAAGGCCGATTACCAGATCAGGGACAAAGGCTTTCGCAATCCCGTTACAACCGCCGACTACGCGAGCAACCACTACCTGGAAGAACGGCTGCGGAGCAGCTATCCCGAGTACGGCTGGCTTTCCGAGGAAACGGTGGATTCATCTGACCGCCTCCAGCGGGAGCGGCTGTGGGTCGTTGATCCCCTGGACGGCACCAAGGAATTCATCGAGGGGGTGCCTAACTTTGTGGTGAGCATCGCCCTGGTGGAAGCTGGGCAACCTGTACTTGGTGTGCTGCACAACCCCGTGACCAACGAGACCTTCAGTGCGGCTAAGGGAATGGGAGCACACCTGGATGGTGACGCCATTACCGTGTCGTCCCTGACCAATTTGGCCGAAGCCGAAATACTGAACAGTCGCTCGGAGACCCGGCGTGGCCTGTGGAAGCCGTATAAACACCACTTCAGAGCACTTAAACCGGTGGGTAGCGTGGCTTACAAGCTGGGTCTGGTGGCGGCCGGACGTGGCGATATGTTTGCCACCCTGCGGCCCAAGAGCGAGTGGGACATCTGCGCCGGGCACTGCATCCTGCGCGAGGCGGGCGCCGACCTTAAGGTAGTCACGGGGAAAGACCTGACCTATAATCAGAAAAAGGTGGTGATCAAACCGGGATTGGTGGCCGGCAACGCTGCCATCATGGCGAAGTTTATCAAGCTTTACAATTACAACCACCGGTGATCTGCCCGCGGTCAATGGCCGGACTGTTCATGGATAACCTGCTATGGTAGGCGCTTCCGATCTTACCGAGACCGAACCGCGGGTCGAACTGACCAAGGCCTTCACGTCACCCTTCAAGAACGTGGTGGCCACGGCCCGCACCTGCTACAGCGGTAAAGGTATCATTGATGATGAAGTCATCGATCTGGCGCCCGGCGGCCGGGATGATTCGATCGCGCGGTCCATTTACCAGGCCGGCCACCACACAACTTATCAGCACGCCCAGTTCCAGTTCGCCATCAGTAACGTTTCGCGTCATTTTGTCTGGTCGTTCCTTCACAGCCATCCGTTTTACAATTCGGAGCAGGTCAGCCAGCGTTACGTGCGCCTGAAGAAGGATTCTTTTTACCTCCCACCGCTGGCGGATAAGGCCAGGGAGATATATCTGCTAGCTATCGAATCGCAGATGGAAGCCTACCACCAGTTGAGGGACCGGCTGGTACCAGTGGCGGAGGCTGAATTCCATCGCATTTTCCCTGGCCGCAAAGGCGCGGGCGACAAGTACCGGTCCACTATTTTAAAGAAGACCCAGGAAGCGGCCCGTTATGTGGCTCCCGTGGCTGCTTTGACATACCTTTATCATACTGTCAGCGGGATTACCTTGCTGCGCTACTGGAAGATGTGCCAGTCAGCTGATGTGCCCCATGAACAGCGCCGTGTTGTGGAGCTGATGGTGGCGGCTGTCCTGAGACATGATCCCGGTTACCAGCGCGTGCTGGAAGAACCGCTGGACCCCACGGAATTCGCTGAATTCAAGTATATCACCGGCTCTCCCCGCGACGATGGTTTTGCTGACGAGTTCGATGAGGCCCTCAATGGCCGGGCCGCCCTCCTGGTAGACTGGAAAAACAATGCTGAACCGGTGTTGGCGGACAGCGTCAGGGAAGTGCTGGGCCGCTCGCGTGCCGCCATGACCGATGATGACGCTCTGGCCCTGGCCCTGGATCCGCAACGCAACCAGCTGTTTGGTGAGACCATGAATCTCAGTACGCACAGCAAATTGACCCGGACGCTCTACCACCCCAGCTACACCTTCCGCAAGAAGCTGTCGCATACAGCCGACAGCCAGGACCAACGCCACCGTATGACGCCCGCCAGCCGTCCCATATTGGCTGCCCAGCTATCCGGCGAACCGGACTTTATTACCCCGGCGCTGATTGCCGCTGATGAGGAGTGCCTGGCCGCCTATACCGGCGCCATGGCGCGCACATGGGAATCCATCCGCCAGCTCATGAAGGCTGGCGTTGCCGATGAATTTGCCAATTACCTGCTGCCGAATGCGGTGGCGGTGCGCTTTACCGAATCGGCCGACCTGTTGAATCTGCTCCACAAGCACCGCATGCGTTTGTGCTATAATGCCCAGGAGGAAATCTGGCGGGCCAGCGTGGACGAGGCCCGGGAGGTCAGCCGCGTACATCCGCGGATTGGCGCGCATCTGCTGCCGCCGTGCACGCAAAGGCTACAGGCTGGCACCCGTCCTATCTGCCCCGAGGGGGACCGCTATTGCGGCATCCCTGTCTGGAAGCTGGAGCTGGACCAGTATGAGCGGCTGTTATAAGACTGCAAGCGTCGTGCCGGATAACTGGTTACACCCGGACACACAGATCGCTAGCTCGGCGAATCGATTTACCAGTTGTATTCCACCTGCAGGCTTGGATAACTGCCGCCTCTGACAGTCGTTTTCGGTCTGGGGGGAGCCGGTTCCGTGGGCTTACGGGTCTTCACCTTGATGGGAACCGCTTGCGCGAATGAGATGGTCAACCTGATGTTACCGAGTACAAATCGTGTTAACAGTTCCGGAGCAAGGATTTCCGCGGAAATAAGCTTCAGCTGTTCGATGGTTAATTCCGTTGGAAAAAAGATGAACCTTTGCTGCCACCACCTCAGCTCATTGTCCGGTATGATTCTCAGTAATCCCAGTTTTGCCGCCCACCCGGAACCTGATGAATTGTCCCTGCCCAGCGCAATCTCACAGCGCGACATGCGGGCAGTGCTCTTATTGACAAAATAGAGCGTTGCCAGCTGATCAAAAAGGTTGCTATCGGAAAAAGGCCAGACATCAAAATGGCCTTTGCTGTTGAAAGTCAG
>DAOWIJ010000197.1 GCA_030640955.1 Fidelibacterota bacterium | reverse complement strand
GTCTTTTCAAAGGATGCCAGTGCCGCGGAGAAGACTCCCCGCCTATGGCGGGGTAAACTTCTCGTCTTTTCAAAGGATGCCAGTGCCGCGGAGAAGACTCGAACTTCCACATCCAAAGGGATACTAGATCCTAAATCTAGCGCTTCCCCGTCGACAAATTAAAGTGCGTATCCGGTACGTATCCAGTAAAACGACTTTTCTTGTGATTTTTCCGTCTATTTCAGCAGCACCATCTTGATGGACAACATGACATGCTTTAGCGTGATTTAGCGGTAATGGTCTAGCTGTCTGGAAGGGACATCGCGGCATTCCTAATCATCTCTTGAATAAGGGCATTGAGTGCTTGGTGTTCATAGGATATGTCCTCGATTACTTGTCTCATCTTTGGTGATAGTCGACGATAACCCCAGACGCAGCGCCACTTGGTTTCTTCCCACCCGTTGCGCTCGTAGTAAAGGGGCAGGTTGACATCGAAATATGAGATACCATCGGCGTCCCTGAGAAGATCGGCGCGTTCGCCGCCGCCTACCTCGTGTCGACACACCAGCCGATACACCTTCTTGACGATATCGGGCGCCACACCACATGCATCCATAACCTCCTTGAGAATGATAGCACTGTTACGGGCGTGAGCTGCCTTGAAGGTGTCATAGTCTGCGAAATCGGCACGCTGGACCTTGCGTGATTCAATGGCCCGCTCTATGTCATGCCCGAGAGCTGCAATCTGCAATGCCTCATCGGCCTCTGGCTCGAGCCTGAGCAGCCATTCCAGCGTATTTTCAGCATGGCGAGGGTCCTCCGGTACTTTGGAACCCGCGATCAGTACCCTGATCTGCTGCTTCGTGCATACGATGCTATTCCCGGTCACGGCTAATCCACACACGACGGACAGTCTCCACATTCATCAGGGCGGCAATAAACGATAAAGTCGCAAAAGGCTGGTTGAGCAAGGCACCCAGGAAAATGAGGAACACCCGGATATCGCGGCCTATACGCCAGCCTTTGCCGCTGGCGAAGTGGTGACACATAAGGCGGTCATACTTATCAGCGGTGTAGCTCAGCATGAATGAGCCGATGATCGCCAGAAAACCGACGAACAGGACCAGCGAACCGGCGCCTCCGGCGAAGGCGTGCCAGGTGAATCCGAACAACAGAAACGCATCGGCATAGCGATCGAGTACAGCATCAAACCAGCGGCCGTAGTCGCTTTCCTGGAACTTGATCCGCGCCACCTCACCGTCGCAGCCGTCGATAATGGATGCAAACTGAGCGAGCACCCCACCGGCCGCCAGGGCTGGGTAACCGCCAATCGCGAACAGCACTGCAGCAAGCAGAGAACCGGAAAACGACAACAACGATATCTGGTTGGGCGTGATAGGGAACCGGCTCAGGGTGCGGGAAATCCTCACCGATATCGGCCGGTTCAAATACCTGGACACGGGCCCATCATTAGGTTTATCCTGTAATTGGGTCAGCAGAACGCGCTCCCCTTTGTCCAGCGCCTTGGGATCATCCACATCCAGCCAGAACCGGCCATCAATGCCCAGGACGTTGACCCGGCCTTCACCCGCCAGGCGACGCACACCGCCGGACAAGCTGGTATCGCCCTGATCCGCTGCACTGCGCTCCAACGCCTCAAACAGCGCCGGGGTGGACAAAAAGATGCCGGTATCAAAACCGTTGAAATTCGCAAGACCTTTGCCGATAGCTATGAGCTTGCCGTTCTCGTGCCTCACCCGAGTGACGTCATTCATATCGACGAGCTCATTGGCCTTATTGCTATCGACGGCGAGGGTGATGGTGCTCGGGTCATGAGGTTGCTTCATCAGTTCCCGCAGAATTCACGGATCGAATAGATGATCCGCCATCAACAGGAGGAAAGGCTCGCTCAGGTGCTCCTTGGCTTTGAGCACCGACACTCCGTTATCCTGCTCAAAGTCATCGTTAATAATGTGAGTAACGGTAATGCTGCAGCGAGCAGCCAGCCCGTCCAGGAATGGGCGCACCTGCTCACCGTTGTAACCGCTGACCACGTAAAACTCCTCGATGCCCGCCTGGATAGCGGAGCGGATGACCCGCTCGATGAGCGGTATCCCCAGCAGGGGTATAAGGGGCTTGGAGTTACCCTTCCGCGAAAGTCGGCTGCCTTTCCCGGCAGCGATGATCAGGCATTTCATCCAGTTCCCTTCCCCCGCAACGGCGGGGTATCCGGCAGTGTACGGCAATTTAAAGCAGTTTACAGATTTTAGGGTACCCGGGTAGAT
>DAOWIJ010000211.1 GCA_030640955.1 Fidelibacterota bacterium | reverse complement strand
GCTGGCCGAGCACGAGTTCGGCGCACGGGTGTTCACCTGGGCCCAGTACGACCGCATCAAGGCCGAGCATGGCGAAGCTGCCGCCAACAAAGCCCAGCAGCAGGCCCTGGACGGTGGCGCCATGCTGGTGAAGGACGCCATCGCCGACGCTTTCCTGCAGCAGATACTCACGCGGGCCAACGAGTTCGACGTAATTACAACCATGAACCTGAATGGCGACTATGTCTCCGACGCACTGGCAGCCCAGGTGGGGGGGATCGGCATCGCCCCCGGCGCCAACATCAACTTTGACACGGGAGCGGCCATCTTCGAGGCCACCCACGGCACGGCCCCCAAGTATGCCGGCAAGGATATGGTCAATCCCGGCTCCATCATCCTGTCGGGTGAACTCATGCTGCGCTACCTGGGCTGGACCGAGGCCGCCGACACCATCGTCTCAGCGCTGGAGCAGGCCATCGGCGACAAACAGGTAACCTACGACTTTCACCGCCTCATGGAAGGGGCCACCAAGCTCAAAACCAGCGAGTTTGCCACGGCCATGATAGAGCGGATGTAGATTCGGCCCATCCGCACCTCACCCCGCTCACTTCGTGAGGCCCCTCTCCTGAAGGCGAGGGGGAAGAATGGTATAAACCGGTACATAGGTAACACAAGTCGATTATTGCAGAGATCATCCGATGGATGACCCTTTTTACAGAACTGTCAGGACTTGATTCTCTGCTCAATACGATGCTAAGTGGAAAAAACCATAATCTCCTTGACTACATAGTATACAATGTATACATTCGGGTGCATACGGAGAATTTATCATGAGCTCGACTATATCCATTCGGTTGCCGGAAGAGGTGGCCGACCTGCTGGACAAGGTAGCCGAAGAGACTGAGCGGTCGCGCTCGTTTCACGTGCAGAAGGCGGTCTTGAAATATCTGGAGGAATTTGCCGATGCCCAGATAGCCCTCGACCGTCTTAGGGACAAGGACGACCCCGTAATTACCACCGCCGAGCTGCGCGCGACACTTGGCCTATAGACTGACCTTCAAAAAGTCAGTAGCAAGGGACCTGAAACGACTGGAGCGCCCTGAACAGGAACGTATTCTGGCGAAGATTGAGTCCGAACTGCTGATCCGGCCGGAGAGTCATCCCGCCTTGAAAGGTGAGTATATGGGCCTGCGTCGTTTGCGGGTGGGCAATCACCGGGTGATTTATGCTATCCTGGATGATGAGGTGCTGGTGCTGCGAATTGGGCATAGGAGAGATGTGTACAGGTAAAATTGAGCCAAACCGGGCGCCAACGTGAGAAATGGCAATAGCAGTGGCAGTAGCAGTGGCGGAGGCAGGCCAAAACCTCACCCCGCTCACTTCGTAAATCCCCTCTCCTAAAGGCGAGGGGGAAGAATAGTGCTGGTCTGATGAAGTCTTAACAAGAAACTCGAAACCAGAAACTCGTAACTCTTTATCATACAACCCTAACTTCCGCCCATGTTTATCGACTACGCCAGGATAACGGTGCGGGCCGGTGGCGGCGGCCACGGACTGATCGCCTTTCGACGGGAGCGCTACCTGCCCAAGGGTGGTCCCTGCGGCGGTAACGGCGGCCACGGCGGCGACGTGATACTGAAGGTGGACGCCCAGCTGACCACTCTCCATGACATCCATTACAACCGCATTTACAGGGCCAAACGGGGCCAGCACGGTGCCGGGGCCGACAAACACGGTCGCAATGGCGCCGGCGTGACCATACCGGTACCGCCCGGTACCATCGTCAAGGATGCCGGCAGTGGCGAGCTGCTGGCCGACCTGGTTGAGGCTGACGCGCAGTTCGTAGCGGCCAAAGGCGGGGCCGGAGGCTTCGGCAATGCCCACTTCAAGACGCCCCGTAACCGGTCGCCCCGGGAAGCCACCGATGGCAGACCGGGTGAGGAGCGGGATATCGAACTGGAACTGAAACTACTGGCAGACGTGGGTCTGGTGGGTTTCCCCAACGCCGGTAAAAGCACGCTGTTGAGCCGGGTCTCGGCCGCCCACCCGAAGGTATCCGACTATCCCTTCACAACCCTCCAGCCCCACCTGGGCATCGTCAAGTGGAGCGATTATAAGAGCTTTGTCATGGCGGACATCCCCGGTCTCATCGAAGGGGCCAGTGCGGGTAAGGGGCTGGGCACACAGTTTCTGCGCCACATCGAGCGCACCGGCCTGCTGCTGTATCTGATCGATCCCACCGGGGAACAGCCTGTTGAGGAGCAGTTTTCCGTGCTCAAGGGCGAGCTTGCTACCTATGCCGACTACCTCACCGAGCGGGAACTGCTGATCGTGCTCACCAAACGGGATATCTGGGCCGCAGCACCCGACACCATCGAACTTGAGGAACAAGGCCATTCGGTAATGTCGATCTCGGCCGTCACAGGCCTGGGCGTGGAGCAACTGCTGCTGACCGTAGGCAGTGCGGTTGAGCAATTCAAGCGCCAGCGAGAGGCGGAAGAAACATTTTGATGACGAGCGATTTTTCTCGCATACCACTTCTTGAATTCGCTATTTTTCGGGTAGGCAAACAGGCCCGGTTAACACTTGTATGATTATATCCGACACAGTAGGACTGCCCTTATAGGCAATCATAGATGATACCTGCCGAACTGATTCTTACCCTGCAGAACGTTCCCGGACTAGGCGCCCGGAGGATCAGGACAATCCTGAACACCTATCCTCATATTACGGAATGGAAAGATCTCCTGGATAGTAATCTCAGCGTTGTTGATGGCATTTCCGGCACACTGATTGACCGCATTCACGGGGCACAGCCGCAATACGGGCTCAGTATTCTGGACCGTATCCATGAGTTGGGCGCCAGATTTATAAATATCAGCCAGCCTGTCTACCCAGCCTTGCTGAAGGAACTTTATGATGCGCCGGTGGGCCTGTTTATCCATGGTGCAGGTAAACTGGAGGGTGATTTTATCGCTGTTGTGGGTACCCGCCGACCCACAAGCTATGGTCGTGAGACCGCACGCGCCTTGTCTCACGCGCTGGTGGCCAGCGGTTTGGGTATTGTGAGCGGCTTTGCCCGGGGCATTGATTCAACCGCACATACGGCGGCCCTGGAGACGGGCGGCCTGACCGTAGCCGTCATGGGCTGTGGTGTTGATGTGGTCTATCCTCCCGAGAATAGAAAATTGTATGAACGTCTGCTGGAAAACGGGCTGATCGTGTCGGAGTATCCCCCCGGCGCGAATCCTGATGCCCATCATTTTCCCCAGCGCAACCGCATTATCAGTGGTTTGTCCCTGGGTACACTGGTTGTCGAGGCCGGGCTGGGGAGTGGGGCGCTGATCACCGCCGTTCATGCTCTGGATCTTGGCCGGGGTGTGTTCGCCGTGCCCGGTAAGATCGATAGTCCGCGGTCGGAAGGGTGCCACAACCTGATTAATTCAGGCGCAAAACTGGTAGCCAAGGTGGAAGATGTCCTTTTAGAGCTGCAACCCCCCTATTCGGCAGTGCCCGGTGACCAACTGAGTATCGTACCCGACCTGCCCGCACCTGAACGTAGCATTATGGAGTACCTCAATCGCGAACCGGTACCTGTAGATCGAATCGCCGAAGACCTGAACACCGATGTATCTGAACTGCTGACCACCCTGTTATACCTTGAGATGAAAGGACTGGTCACCCAGGCTGCCGGCAAGCGCTTCGCACGGGCCGTATAGTGAATCGCCGACCGAAAAGTACATTCGCGCACATTATCCGCGTTATCGGGATACCGTTAGTGCTGATGCAAGCGTGCTCTACTGAACCTGACCCTGACGAGGTGTTCACAACACTGATCGGCGGCAGTAAAAACGACTGGGCCTTTTCCGTGGAGCAAACCTTCGATGGCGGTTACATCATTGGCGGCACAACTTTTTCGTCAGGCGCGGGCTGGGCCGATTACTACCTTATAAAGACCAACAGCTCCGGCAATGTGGAATGGCAACGAACATACGGTGGTAATGACTATGATCGTGGCCGCATCGGTAGACAGCTCGATGACGGTGGATATATATTAATCGGCTACAGATGGAATACAGGCGAAAACAGGACCTACATCTACCTGTTGAATACCAGTGTTAACGGTTACAGAAACTGGAGCGCCGATTTTGGCGATGCGGGCAACAGCGAGGGCAATGATGTTATCCCTACCTTTGATGGCGGCTATGCCATTGCGGGTAAGACCGATTCAAAAGGGTCAGGAGGATATGATGCCTGGATGATAAAAACCGGCAGCCAGGGCGTAGTGGAATGGGAACAAACCTTCGGTGGTACCGGGGATGATGAGGCCCTGGCCATTATCCAGACGGCCGATTCCAACTTTGCATTGACTGGATATAGATCTTCTGGCGCCAGTACAGACCTGTTTCTGATCAAAATTGATACTTCCGGGACTGTCTTATGGGAAAAAACATTTGGCGGGGCTGCCGGCGATACAGGCTTCGCCGTGCAACAGGATACTGCCGGTAATTTTTTTCTGGCCGGGGTCACAGGTTCATCCGGCGCCGGTGGCAGCGACGGCTGGCTGATCAAGACCAATGAAAAGGGCGTATCCGTATGGCAGCAGACCTACGGAGGCACAGGTGATGACCGCTTTGCTGATCTGGTCCTGTCCAGTGACGATGTTCCCGTAGCAGTTGGCGCCATGGCGGCCGCTGATGGGGATATCTGGCTGCTGAAGGCCAACGCGAGCGGCGCTCAGGTCTGGAGTCATGAGTACGACCTCGACGGGACGGACCACGGTTTTGGGATAGCGGCTACCGCGGATGGAGGTTTTATCATCACCGGTACAACACAACATACTGACAGTACCAATTCGGATATAGTGCTGATCAAGACCGATAGTAAAGGGAATTACTGACTAAGGGCCGGTTTCGTCCTGAATATTCTGGGAGCCATCGTAGTCACCAGCGCGATATTTTTGTGGGGTGGTGTCCTGATCCGCTAGCAGCGGCAAACTCTATTGATGACCGACTGATACAATTGGTATTGTAAACCATCCCAATACCCTTTATCTTATACCCATGGCATTCAGAACCTTAATAGTTGGACTGATATTGGCTGCCTATTCGGCGCCCAGCCTGGGCCAGGATATGCAGGAAGAACCTGTGAAGGATAGCATCATGGAAATCACATCAGCTGCTTTTGCCGAGGGAGATACTATCCCCATGAAATATACCTGCGACGGCCAGGGTTTATCGCCACCCCTGGCTTGGACCGGTGTACCGGAAAAAGCGGTCAGTCTGGTACTGATAATGGATGATCCCGACGCGCCCATGGGCATCTGGGCTCATTGGGTACTATTCGATATCCCGGCAGATATGTCAGCGCTGGATGAGGGCATATTGGCCATGGAGTTGGCTGACCTGAATGTAATGGAGGGCATCAACAGCTGGAGCAATACAGGCTATGGTGGTCCCTGTCCTCCATCGGGGACACACAGGTACCATTTCAGGCTATACGCGTTGAACAAGCAGCTGTCGTTAGGCCCGTATGCGTCTAAAGAGCAGGTATCCCAGGCCATGACCGGGCACGTAATGGCCGAAGCACAGCTGATAGGACTGTACAGCCACAAGTAGTAGACGGTTCAGCCCTCGATAAACTCCGCGTGCCCGGCTTGCACCAGGGCTTCGTTGACGTTCACCGTTTCACCCTTTTCGGTTACCACTACCATTTCCACCATGTAGCCGCAGCCCCGGTTCTTCCGGTCTTTCACGGTCTT
>DAOWIJ010000082.1 GCA_030640955.1 Fidelibacterota bacterium | reverse complement strand
GGAGGAGAATCTAAATGGAACCGTATGGGCACGACGCGCCGTGTCCCAACGAGGAGGCCAGGGTACGGGCGGCTCGTTGTGTCGCCCCAACAGGCTCATCACGACATCATTTGCATATCCGGCAATAATAGGCTACCTTATAGGCAAGCAACCGGCTGAATGGTTGTATTAGTCTCAAATTGATTAAGGAGGTCCCATGAACGCGAAAAAATTGTTAATGGCCTGGCTGGCCGCTTTTGTGGTCATGTTTGTGGTCAGCTTTGTGTGGTATAACTACATTATTGCTGAATGTAACGCAGAGCAGTTTAAGGATGTTTTACGGGCAGAGAAATCCATGGGTTTGATTGCCGTAGGCTACCTGGTGATCTCGTTCCTCTTGGCGTATGTCTATCCTATCGGTTATCAGGGAGGCGCCCCAATGAGCGAAGGTATGCGATTCGGCATAATTATGGGATTGATTGTCGCCGTTCCGGCCGCTCTCATATCCGCCGGGGCGTATAACATGCCCCTGGGCGCCAACATTGTAGATGCCATCTACCGCATTGTGGAGATTACCCTGGGCGCTATGGCCATGGCCGTGGTGTACGGTGATCTGTCGGCTGCGCCGGAAGGTTAACCGCGCAATTATTTATATGTTGACCAGCTGAAAGGGCGGCCCCGGCTGCCCTTTTTGCCGTTTAATGCAGGCGGAAACCAATAAGTGCGTTCGGAGTATATATAAGGAGATCGTGAGGAACTTCCGTGAAATGAGACCGCGAGCCGAATACCTTTATCCGCTGCTCATACTGCTGCTGGCTTGCGGGCAGGAATACGGCCGCAGGGACGCCAATCCCAACTTCGATTTTACCGCCCTGGACCTGTTCTGGGAAATCACCGGCCAGCTGCAGAAGAACGTGGACCCGGATGAAGCCCTTTGGGATTCATTGTTCAATACCGCGGCGTACCAGTCCCTGGCCGAGGTCGGCTTCTCAACGGCTGACTTTCGCGGCAACGTTAACCTGGCCTTCCGGACCGATCAAGCCGAGCTGCTGAATCAGTTACTCAAAACCGGGTCGGATGGACAATTACGTCATCTGGTGCAGGTTCGCAATCGCCAGGCCGAGCTGCGAAAACATCAAAGCTGGGTGAGCAGCGCACCCGTAATGCTGGAAGCGCGCCGGGCCGTACGGCTTTACCTGCCCGATCAGATCATGGCCAACTATCCGCCTCTCCCGGTAGCCTTCGCCATTTTCGAGCGCAGCCTGCTGGAGGGCGAACCGATGGTTATAGATCTGCTGTATTCCAGTGAACAGGAGCAGGAACTGAGCTACATCATCGGCCACACCGCCCACCATTATTACCGCAACAAGGTGCTCCTGTTTGATCCTGATGCCATCGATCCAGCGGATGAGGATATCGTATGGGTGGTGAACCAGATCCATTCCGAGGGTCTTGCCGACCGTGTTGACCTGAGGGTGATCTATTTCGGGGAAGGCTCACAGTCAAAAAGTCCGGCAGCGCAACGCTATCGCCAAAACATCGAGGCGGCGCCCGCGATTATTGTCGAGATGGATCGGCTGCTAATCCGCATAGCAGAACGCGCTGACAATTACCAACAATCGGGTCAGGAATTAAGGGCGCTGCTGCCAATGGATGGACACGCCATCGGCTACTATATGGCGTCGGTTATCATCAAAGCCTTCGCCAGTGGAGAGCTCAACACCCGGATCGGCAATCCCTTCGCCTTCTTCAGACTGTATAATATTGCGGCTGCCATGCACGACATCGACGCCCCGGCCTTTTCCGGCAAAGCCATGGCGGTCCTGGTGCGGCTGGAACATAAATACATAAAATAGTGTCGGATTACCGGTTACTCTTTTTATGTATTACAGATTGATGTTAGATTGCAGTAGCGCGTCATGGCGCTTTCGTTCGAGGTAGCAGTGTTTTGAGGGAGAGTGGCACAAATGACAGATGACTTTCTGTCGTACAAATATATTTTCCAGTTTGATTCAGGTCATACAATAGACTTTGAGATTAAGCTGGACCGCCGCACGCTGGATTACCAGCCGCCGCGGGAGCAGATTGATTCCGACTGGTCCGTCTTTAACGAGCTACCCTGCAGCGACTGTTATCAGACGGAAGCAGATGCTACTTGTCCCGTGACCCGCAATATAGCCTATGTGGTCCAGGCCTTTAATGATGTAGCCTCGTATACCAAAGTGAATGTGATGGTTGTCGGCGATGAGCGCACTATTTCCCATGATGACCTGTCAGTCCAGCAGGCCCTGAGCTCATTGCTCGGCATAATCATGGTAACCAGCGGTTGCAAGGACCTTGATAAACTACGGCCCATCAGCCGCCTGCACTTGCCCTTCGCATCCATAGAAGAAACCATTTTCCGTGCCAGCGCCATCTATCTGCTGGCTCAGTATTACCGCAAGAAATGTGGACTTGAGCCGGACTGGGACCTTGAAAAGATGCCCGCGATCTATAGCCGTATTGACAGCATTAACACTCAAATATGTAAACGGCTGCGGGAAGTATCCAGTGATGATGCCAATATGAATGCCATCATAGTCCTGGATACTATGGCCCAGATGATGCCACATTCAATCGAGGCGGGACTGCCCCAGTTCGAAGGTCTATTCGCGGCCCATTTAAAAGACGACTAAAAGGTCAGCGGCCCCTTAGTTAAAAAAAGAATGCGCCTTGCGAAGGGCTTCGATCAGACGGTCGATTTCAGCCGTGGTGTTATAAATGTACATACTGGCTCTGGTCGTGGCCGCTACGCCAAGGCAATCCATCAGCGGCTGCGCGCAATGATGCCCGGCCCGCACCGCTATCGCCTCCTGATCCAGAAACTGGGCCAGATCGTGAGGATGGATACCATCCACATTGAAGGTTACAATACCGCTACTGCTCTCCGGGGGACCATAGAGCGTGATAAAATCCATCTCCTGGAGGCGTTCGCGGGTATAGCCGGCCAGTTGACCGAGATAATCGTGAATATTATTCATTCCCACGGCAGTCAGGTAATCCATGGCAGCGCCGAGTCCGACGGCCTGGGCGATATTGGGGGTCCCCGCCTCGAACTTCCACGGGATATCATTCCAGGTGGCCGATTCCATGGTCACCCTATCGATCATTTCTCCGCCACCCTGGAACGGTTGCATTGAATCAAGCAGGTCCGGCCGGCCATATAGTACGCCAACGCCTGTAGGACCCAGCATTTTGTGTCCTGAAAAGGCCAGAAAGTCGCAATCCAATTGCTGCACATTGACCGGCATGTGCGGGACGCTTTGAGCAGCATCGAGCAGCATCAGGGCACCCGCATCACGGGCCATATTGGTTATTTCAGCCACCGGGTTTTCCACGCCGAATACATTCGATTTGTGCACCAGGGCCACCAGCTTGGTCTGCTGGCCGATGATCTTACGGGCAGCTTCAAGGTCCAGGGTAAAATCAGGTGTGAGGGGAATATGCCGTAGAGTAGATCCGGTATCCCTGGCCAGCAGCTGCCAGGGGATCAGGTTGCTGTGATGCTCCATCAGGGTAACCACGATCTCGTCCCCCGGCTTCAGATTGTGCCGTCCCCAGGAATAAGCAACCAGATTAATGGCTTCCGTGGCGCCACGGGTGAAGATAATTCCCTTGTCGGTTTCGGCGCCGATGAAAGACGCCACCGTCCGCCGGGCTGACTCATAAGCTTCGGTGGCCCTGGCGCCAAGCCTGTAGATGGCCCGGTGCACATTGGCATTATCACGGCGATAGTAATCGGAAATGGCATCGATTACCTGCCGGGGCTTCTGGGTAGTGGCCGCGTTATCCAGATAGGCCAGTGGTCGGCCGTCCTGCTGCAGCTCCAGCAATGGAAAGTCCCGGCGCACGGCCTTAAGGTCCCAGGCGGGCTCAAGATGTGTAATGTCGGCGAGCTCCCGTGTCACCTTCGCTGCCTACATGAATCCAAGCTGCAACCTGGCCGATTCCGACATCATACTCTGGTTCCACATTGGCTCCCACACCAGCTCTACATCCACCTCGGAGATACCGGCCAT
>DAOWIJ010000079.1 GCA_030640955.1 Fidelibacterota bacterium | reverse complement strand
TGGACAAGTCCTTTAGGGATATTAACCTCGAACATGGCTGCCAAGCGTAATAGCAGGTTTTAATGGCCAGCAATGTTTCTTCATAAATGATAGTTAGATCTCATTAACGATCTGAATAGCGAACGCGAATGACCTGTCCAATTTGCCAACAGTCCGACGATCTTTGCGAATCTCACATCCTGTCGAAATTCGTTTACAAACCTTTGAAAGAGGAAGAGGGTCATTTCTATGTCCTTTCAAACGACCCGGAACGGCCAACCTATACGATTCAGGGTGGTGTTATTGAACGCCTTCTGTGCCTCGATTGCGAGGCCAAGCGAAACCGCTGGGAGACCTATGTCGCAAACAAGATTCACAGAGGTGATCTCATTTGCTCAACGTACCCCCACAAGGTTGAAGGGCTTGACTATGCCCGCTTCAAACTCTTCATGATGTCTACGCTATTTATGGCGTCTCTATCGAATGACGAGATGTTTGCGAGCGTTACCATGCGGCCGGACAGGCAGGAATTGTTACGCCAACTGCTCGACAAGGAGAACCCGGGAAGTCGAGAGGATTTTGCTTGTATGCTCTGGGCCTTGACGTCGTCCGAGCTTGACACAAGGCGACTGATAATACATCCCGTCACGGTACCGGGTACGGGAGCAGTCTTTCACCGTTTTGTATTCGCAGGCTTCATGTGGATAGTCGGGGACTTCCAGGGCCTCCAACCCTCGACCACCGTTCTAGACAGATTCCTAACTCCGCAGGGCAGCCTCATTGTCAATAAGAAGGATATCATGGATCTCGAGTTTTTGACAGACACTTTTGCCGAGTTCAGAAGGCTCGGCAAGCTGGACAAGTGAATCAGGTATAACCCCGCATGGAGCGATCACTGCACTAGCCGTGCAGGAGATACTTGCTTTCAGATGATGTTGTTATTTTGGGTTTAGCGTAAAAAGACTTCATCAGGTGACAGCCATTGAACCGGCTCCTTCCGGAACCAGGTTAACTCTGCCGGCGGGCAAATCCGGTGGCTGAAACGCGAGTATTCAGCTTAAATTTGACCAGGAATTGTTTTTGCCATGATAGATGATGATGAAACAAAGCCGGTTCCCGGAAGGATGGGATGAAGAGCGCGTTAAGCGCGTTCTGGAGCATTACGAGAAACAGACTGAGGATGAAGCGGTCGCCGAAGATGAGGCTGCCTGGGAAGATCAATCCCATACTTTCGTCGAGGTTCCCAATGAACTGGTACCAGCTGTGCGGGAGTTGCTTGCAAAGACGGTAGCTTGATTCTTAATAGATACATATAAGCTACCTATCCCAAATCTCCCCCGCCTCGATCCACTCCACCGGCTCCTTCCGGAACCAGGTTAGCTGACGCCGGGCGAAGTTGCGGGTACGCTGCTGGATCGCTGGAACGGCCTCATCCAGTGGCAGTTCACCAGCCACAACGGATGCCAATTCACGATAGCCGATGCCCTGCATGGGATGAGCGCTACGGGAAACACCTGACTGTAAAAGTCCTTCGACCTCAGCTACCCAGCCTTGTTCAAGCATTGCCGATACACGCTCGTTTATGCGACTATAAAGTTCATCGCGGGGCCACTTTATGCCGGTGAGCTCATATTGGACCGCCCCAACGCCGGGCACTGCCGGTGTCTTTTCATCAGCGTCGCCTTCCCATTCCCGCAGTTCGCTTGGTGGACGCCCCGTGGTCTCGTAGATTTCCAGCGCCCGGACCAACCGTTGAATGTTATTGGGGTGAATCCGGCCGGCCGTGGCGGGATCGATTCGGGCCAGCTCAGCGTGAACGGCAGCAGCGCCTTCCTGCTCGACCCGGGCCAAAATGGCTGCACGCACCCGCGGATCAGCGGCGCCTGATTTCGACAGGCCCAGCCGCAACGCCCGTACATATAATCCCGTGCCGCCACACAGAACCGGTGCTTTCCCCAGCTCCGCTAATTCAGCTATTTTGCCTTGAATCAGGTTGACGTATTGTCCGGCGGTTATTCTTTCCCCGGGATCGAGGATATTCACCAGATGATGGGGTACCCGGGCCAGTTCGTCCCCTGTGGGCTGGCTGGTTCCAATGACAAAACCCTTGTATACCTGCCGTGAATCGACGGAGATGATCTCGCCGTTGCCTGCCAGCGCGCGCTTAATCGCCAGGGCAGTCTTGCCTGATGCGGTAGGCCCAACTATGATCTGGATGGTCAGCATGTACTTACCAGGTTAGTTCCATAGCCGGTTGAACCAGGGCGATTTGCTAGAATTCCAACGTCAATCCGCCTATGGGGAAGGTTTTGTACTGCCACACCTGTTCCTTGGTGCCGTCTTCATAGTATTGCCAGTCCCAGGGATTATCGCGGTCAAACACGTTCATTATATCCCAGAACGCCACCAGGTTCATTTTTTTGAAATAGTATCGCTGGAGAAACATGACATCCAGCCGCAGATAGTAATCGTGGCGCTCCGTGTTCCAGTCCTGGGTCTGGTAGGTTTTCCACCGGCGGATGTTGTGATTATAGACCCGGGGCGTGTATGGCCGGCCGCCCAGGTAACGGGCGCGAAAGCTGATCTCATATTCATCACTGGGCATAATCGGGATCCACGACAGTGCCTGCGCCCAGAAAATCTTTTTATACTTTTGATACCAGTCGTAGTCCATGTACCTGATCTTGTAGCCACCAATCACGGTGATTATATCCCTATAATCATAATCCCAGGGGTAGTAACGGGTTTCCTGGGGACAACGGGGATCTATCCCCTGGGAAACCGATTTGGAGTAACTGAAAGTGCCATACCACCTATTGGAGAATTTCTTCTGTACAAACAGCTCCACCCCATAGGAGCGCCCCTCACCGGCATTTACCCAACCGCCGAAACTATCGGTGGTATCCGGGGTTGTAGAGGCGTGACTGATGATCATATCGCCGTAGTTCTTGCTATAGATCTCCAAGGTGGCGCGGATATCGTCCCTTGCCAGGTATTCCAACCCCAGTACGCCCTGATCGGCATAAGAGTTTTTCAGCTCGCGTTTCTCGTCACCATCACCGATCAGTTGATCATAGTGGGGCGATTGGAAATAGCGCCCGGCGCTGGCGTTGAACTTCAGCCGATCGGTAAACTCATATCGCAGTGCCGCCCGGGGGGAAATGTTGGCCGCCTTGGTTGCGCCCATGTACTCCAGCCGTCCTCCCAGGGTTAGGGCAAGCCGCAGTGCCGGCCGCCATTGAAGCTGGCCATAGACGCCCGTTTTACATAATTTCAGCGGGCTTTGGCGGTTCCAGGGTTCGCCGGCCTGCAGGGTATCAAAAGGCAATGCTACTGTCGCGGGGTTATCAAAGTAGACGTCGTAGAAAACGTCTCGTGATACCGGGCCGGTCGCTGATAGTGAATCCAGTCCATAGGCGTAGAGAATGACCGGATCACCGGTGGTGTGGTCCTCGTAATCCAGACTAATATTCTTCAGGTTTATCCCGGTGCTCAATTCCAATTTCCTGGTTGGACGATAGAACCAATCTCCCTTCAGCGTGGTTTCAGCCTCGAGATTGTCCTGTGTGAAGAGTGTTTCGGATTCGCCGGTGGCCGGTTGGCGAAAGACTTCCACGTCAAAATTGGTCCTGGCATGGCTTAAGGACCAGAGAGTATAACCACGCTCTGAAAGGAGGTTCTTATAGGTCACTCCCAAAATAGTCTGGTTGGAAGCAAATTTGACGTTTTCGGGTGTCCTGGCCGCAAGATCTTCCTCCCCATCAATTTCAATGCCATCGGTACCACTCATGAAATTGACCATCAACTTCTGGCGCTTATCCAGGTCATAGACAAACTTCGCCTGGGTTGACGTATATCTGGGAATCGCGGTCATGCCGGTGCTCTTGATCACCAGGTCCAGAAAGGATCGGTTATACGATGCCAGGTATGATCCCCGCGTGGTCATGGGGCCCTCGAACAACAGGCCGACGCCAGCCATATTGAAGCTGAATTCCGCCAGATTTCTGTTGCGGCTCCCTTCCCGTAGGGAAACATCCATGACCGACGATAATTTGTCTCCGAACCGGGCGGGAAAAGCACCGGCGTAGAAGTCGATCCGGTCGACGAATTCCGTATTCACCGTCACAACCGGACCGCCGCCTTGCCCCTGGCTGGGAAAGTGATTCGGATAAGGTATGTCTAGATGGTCCATGACGAACAGGTTCTCATTGGGTCCCCCACCCCGGACAATAATTTCGTTGGTCTGGTCAACGGAACCCGAAACCGACGGCAGGGCCTGCATCATGCGCATTACGTCGTAGGCGCCAACCGGGTCGGAGCGAATCTCCTCGATGTCCACGGATAGAGCACTGGTCGTAGCCCCCTGCGCCCGCTTGAAGTAACCGCCGGTAACCGTTACCCCCTCCCCCCGGAGAACAGTTGCCGCCAGCGGTACCGTGATAACCGTTTCCCGTTGAGGCACGACATGGACATTGGCCCTGACTTGAGCCTCATAACCCATCATCATCACCTGGACATTGTAGCTGCCCACCGGAATTCCGGTAATCCTGAAGTGACCTTCACTATTTGTTGCCGCACCCAGATCGGTACCGGTCAATATTACATTTGCGCCCACCAGGGGATGCTGCGTGTCACGATCAATTATCCGTCCCGTTAATTTTCCAGTGCTTGCAGTAGCTATTGATGACAACAGGACCATAACGATAAAAAAGTAGGTAGTGGTTTTCATACTTGATTCCTGTTTAACCTAACCTGATAAAATACTTCACAGTACGAAAGAAAAATGATTATGCGGGCCTCGCGAGGCGGCATCTCAATCCTGGAGCCCGGCAACCGGTTTACCATTTAACTTGTTTCATGTTTCCGCAGATCTGCTAAGGATTCGTCACACCAACGCAGAAGGGCGTCTGTATTAAGCATGCCCATACGCAGGGTGGACAGCCAATAGGGCTGGTGGCTATGACCCGCGTGTTCCTCGTTCAAATGCTGCTCAATACCGATATACATGGTCCTGCCGCGCTGGGCCCACTGCTTGAACTGCTCCAGATGGCGAACAGTAACATCGATAGAGGTAAATGCGCCGAAGAAGATTCTAAGAAGCACCTCTTTAGGCAAATCCGTGCGCGTCATTTCAAGGGGACTCTCAAGCCAGAGCCGCAGTTCTTTCATACCCTCATCAGTGATCGTATAGACGTTACGGGAGGGCCGCTTTTTCTGGGTTTCTGTTTTTACCGTGGCCAGACCTTCAGCCGCCAGCTGTTTCAATAAAGGATAGACCTGTCCGTAGCTGATCTTCCAGAAATGCCCAATGCTATTACTGAGGAATTTCTTCAAATCGTAGCCGGAGCATCCCTCCAGCGCCAGCGCGCCCAGTACGGCGTATTTTGTATTATTCGGCTTAGACATATATCATCCTACTATATATCATGTTATAATATATCGCCATGATAATAGCGTATGCAAGGATTTTATTTATTGAGTAAAAACCCCGTCTCAGTTAGCTGTAAGGATTGAGGATCAGATGCGTTCGAAACGCCGGTCCATCTCTTCCATGGATAGATGGACTATGGTGGGTCTGCCGTGGGGGCAGTAATAGGGGTTCTCGGTGGCGAACAGGCGGTCGACCAGGGTGCGCATCTCCTCACTGGTCAAAGCATCGCCGGCCTTCACGGCGGCCTTGCAGGCGAAGGAAGCGGCCATCTGGTCAAACACCTCGGCCCCCCTGCGACGCTGCTCCACCCGGTCAAGTATGTCGGTGATGATCTCCCTTTCCCGGCCCCAGGTGACGTCCATGGGCATGCCCTCGACTACCACCGTATTTTTGCCGAACTCCCTGATGCGAAAGCCTAACCGTTCGAGGTATGGCAACAGGTTCAGCAGATGTGAAAACTCGTCGGGCGCGAATTCCACTACCTGTGGAAACAGCAGCGTCTGTGAGGGCAGCGGATTATCATTCAGGGCCCGTAAGGCATCTTCGAACAGGACGCGCTCGTGGGCCACGTGCTGGTCGATCATTACCAGTCCTGAAGCCACCTGGCTGAGGATGTACTTGTTGTGCACCTGCCAGATGGACTCCGGATTGAAGGGTGTGTCGGGCCTTGTGGGGGCCGGGCCGCCGGCGCTGAACCGATCTGCTGCGGACTTTCCATCATGGGGAGCGCTGTCGTCGTTATCCGGTGTCGCCCTGGTCGGCGTGGCTGAATCAAATAGGGGCGCACCGTGCATGATGTCTCCAGGTATACCTGAGGGAGGCGCTGCGGCCCCGGCGCTACCCTGCCATTGACCGGGTGAACCGAAGTCGGGCATCATGCCGGGGATATCCTTGATGGCCTCGGTGACGGCGGTTTTGAGCACGTGAAACACCCGCCACTCATCTTTAAAACGGACTTCCGATTTGGCCGGATGTACGTTCACATCCACTTCATCCAGGGGCATGCTGATATGCAGGACAAAGAACGGGTACTCCCCACGGCTGATCAATGACCGGTAGGCTCCATATACGGCGCTGTTGAGCAAACGGTCCTGCACCGTCCTGCCGTTCAAGAATATGTATTGCTCTTTGGGCCGTCCCCGCACCAGACTAAGGCTACCGGTGAATCCGTTTATCCGGTAAGGCGGCTTGTCCAGCGTTACGTCTTTCAGGGCATTGGCGTAGTGCCTCCCGAAGACCTCCCCGATACGGGTCTGCAGATCTGTGGGGGCTAAACGGAATACTTCCTTACTGTCGCTGGCCAGTGTAAAGGCCACCCGGGGATAGCACAGGGCAAACTTGCGTATGGTCTCAACGATATGCTGGCTTTCGGTGGCCGGCCGCTTGAGAAATTTGCGCCTGGCCGGTGTGTTATAGAACAGGTTGCGCACCTGCACAATAGTGCCTTTCCGCGGTGGGGCCGGTTTGATTCCTTTAAGCGAGCCCCCTTCGATGATAATCTCGCCGGCTTCCTTGCCGTCAGGGGATGAGCTGGCCTTAACCCGGGCCACCGAGGCGATACTGGGCAAGGCTTCACCCCGGAAGCCCAGCGTGGCGATGCTGAAAAGCTCATCGGATGAATGTATCTTGCTGGAGGCATGCCGGGCAAAGGCCAGCTCCAGGTCATCGGCGGCCATGCCGGTACCGTTATCGGTAATTTGGATCAGTTTTTGCCCGCCTTGCTGAATCTCGACGGCAATGGTATCAGCGCCCGCGTCAATGGCGTTCTCCACCAACTCCTTCACCACGGATGCGGGCCGCTCCACCACCTCACCGGCGGCGATCTGATCGGCCAAGGCCTGGGGCATGCGCTTGATTATACCCATTATATATCAGTTCCAGCAGGCACGAGTTAATTTATTATAAATATTGCGTTTCCAGAGCATCAATTCGTGTTTTTGCCCAAACAGCGATTTCGCCTGTCAGCCCAGAAAGGGCCAGTTCCAGCACTTGCTGTTGCGGATCAAAAGTTCTCACTGCCTCCAGCCCCAAACCGTCTAAACCGGTCTGTGCCAATTGCATCAAGCCAGTTGTTTCGCCAGTCCCTGCAGGGCGCCAATAATACTTCCCGGCCACAAGCAGAGCTTCCAATGGCAGCATGCCGATCAGCTCGCTCCCCGTAACCTTTTCACCAAGCTTGCCAGCCTCCTCCCGGACCCGTTCCAGAGCCACGTGGGGCGGTGTACGAATATAATCGGTCAGGTTCATCGAGACCTGGGCGCACCCGTAGACCGGCATGGACCAGCCAATGGCCCGGACTCCCGGCAGGCTGTGCTCTGTGTCGCTGTTCTCTCGAACCTTGGCCGCAATTTCGGTTGCCGCATCAACGTTGCTTGATCCCAGGCAGACGTTGAACGCGATAAGCAGGGGCCGGGCGCCCACGGCTATGGCTCCTGAACGGGCGTTGAACACCCCGGGACCGTAGTCCGGCCGGAATTTGGGGTCTGTCAGGCGCTGCGGCAATCCTTCATATTCCCCACGGCGCAGGTAGGCCAGCGACCGGCGGGCCGAGCTTGCGGCTGCGGCCCCATACAGGAACGCGGGTATCCTCAGCTCATTGCCGATACGTGCACCCACGGACCGGGCCAAGTCCGTACACTCGTCCAGGGATATGCCCTCCAACGGCACAAAAGGACATACATCGGTGGCGCCGATGCGTGGATGAGCGCCCTGATGAGCGGTCATGTCGATAAGGCCTGTTGCCGTCCGGATAGCGCGGTAAGCTGCTTCCGCCACCGCCTGAGGACTGCCAGCTATCGTCAGCACTGTGCGGTTGGCATCGGCGTTACTGTCAACATGCGGCACGGCTGCGCCGTGTACCGCGCGGGCGGCATCGGCGATGGCGGTGATGATCTGCTCATCCCGGCCTTCAGAGAAGTTGGGTACGCATTCCACGAGCTGCATCCGGCCAGCCTAAAATGAACGGAGGAATTTAAGTAGAAAAAGGATTATGATCAGCAGGGCCAGGTAGCGCCAGATGGATTGCTTCTTCCAGGTTTTGTGGCGAATGCGGTGGAAGTGGATACGCCCCTCAGGCTCGGCCTGGCGATGAGGACGGACCATCGCTCACACTCCCGCGAACAGGGCCGAGAAGAAGTATACGAAGGGACCGATGAAGGCCCACAGAATGGAGACACCCGTGACCATGCCCATAATAACCAACCCAAACAGAACACCGGGGCCGTAGCGCTCCAGGTTGTAGCTGATATGCTCGTAGCCGGGAGGCAGCAGGCCGTAAAGTATTTTCGAGCCGTCCAGGGGCGGGATAGGCAGCAGGTTGAACACCGCCAGGGCCAGGTTGATCTGCAGACTGAGAAAGATCATGGCCAGCAGGCTGTGTCCCAGCGTGGAGCTCATAAACAGGGCCGGATTCGTATTGGCGTAACGGATAATCAGGCCACTGATCAGGGCCAGGACCATGTTGGAGGCCGGTCCCGCCAGGGCCACCCAGAGCATGTCCCGCTTGGGATTGGCGAAGTAGCGGGGGTCCACAGGCACCGGCTTGGCCCATCCGAAATGCACCAGCACCAGCATGAGGGTACCGATTGGGTCCAGGTGCGACAGGGGATTGAGTGTCAGGCGTCCGGCGTATTTGGCGGTTGGGTCGCCCAGGCGGTAGGCCACCATGCCGTGGGAGTACTCGTGCACGGTGAGGGCTAACAGGATCACCGGAATGAGCAGGATGAGTGTTTGTACGTCCAGCATGGAGGCAAAGTTAAAGCAGGCCGGGCGGTAATGGAATTATTGAAGAATGAAAATTGCTTGCCCCGCCAGCGGCGGCGGCCTGCCCCGCCAAGCCCCGACCCGAAGCGTCGGGGACGGGTGACGGGGCCAGCTACCACATTCTTACTGCCACGGCCACGGCCACTGCTACTGCTACTGCCACTGCCACCCATTCCTTGTTTGCCATGGGGGGTAGGATTAAATTCTCCCGCTTTTCAACATATATTACTTATATTACCTGCTATACAGAGGCGTCGTGGCGAGCACATCAGATTTCAGAAACGGTTTTATCTTCAACCATAAGGGTGGCCTGTGGAAAATCGTGGAGTTCCTGCACGTTAAGCCGGGTAAAGGTCCCGCTTTTGTACGCACCAAGTTGAAAAACGTGCGCACGGGCCAGGTTGTGGACGAGACCTTCCGGGCAGGGGAAAAGATTGACGAAGTGCGGGTGGAGGCCAAGAACCTCACCTACCAGTACCGCGACAGCAACCACTTCTACTTCATGGATAACGATACTTACGAGCCGGTGACCATGTCTGGCGACCAACTGGGTGACGCCGTTGATTTTCTCATCGACAACCTGGAGGTCACCATCGCTTTTAATGGTGATGATCCTGTTGAGGTACGGATACCCCAACACATGAATATCAAGGTCACCAAGACCGAGCCGGGTTTCAAAGGTGACACCGCTACTGGAGGCAACAAGCCCGCCACATTGGAGACGGGTGTAACGGTGCAGGTACCCCTGTTTATCAACGAGGGCGAAACCGTACGCATCGACACCCGCGAACGACGTTATATTGAACGGGTAAAAGGTTAAGGCCCGCGCTGCGGCCGCACCCCGGGGGGGATATGCAAAAAAGCAAACTTAAAGAACTTATCGCCATTGTAGAAGAAAGTGGAATCAATGAGATTGAGGTTTCCACCTGGTGGGGTCGCAAAGTGCGCATCACCAAGAATTCCAATGCACCGGGCGCTTACCATCAACCCCCGGCCATAGCAGTACCGGGAGCAGCATCTGCCAACCAGCCGGAGGCGTCGCCAGCGGCTGAGCCGCCCGTCGTTTCGTCTGATCACCATACCATTCTATCGCCCATCGTGGGCACCTTCTACCGGGCGCCTTCACCGGAATCGCCGGCCTTTATCAATGTGGGGGATAAACTCACCAAGGGGCAGACCATCTGCATCATCGAGGCCATGAAGATCATGAACGAAATCGAGAGCGAGGTCAGCGGCACGGTTGTGGAAATTCTGGTGGAAAACGCCAATCCGGTGGAGTTCAACCAGGCACTTGTGGTAGTTGATCCCGGCTAGCTGGTGTTGAGCTCGAGCAGGCCTGCCTACCACTTGGTTCATGATAAGCATTTACCGTAGCAGGAATCCATATGTTTAAAAAAGTGCTGATTGCCAATCGCGGAGAGATCGCCCTCAGGGTTATCCGGGCCTGTCACGAATTAGGTGTGGACACAGTGGCAGTGTACTCAACGGTGGATGAGCTATCCCTGCACGTACGCTTTGCCACCGAAGCTGTTTGCATCGGGCCGCCGGAAAGCAGCCGCAGTTATCTCCAGATCCCCTCAATCATCGCTGCCGCGGAAGTCACCAATGCTGACGCTATCCATCCCGGTTACGGCTTTCTGGCCGAGAACGCCGAGTTCGCCGCCATCTGCGCCGATCACAACGTCACTTTCATCGGTCCCTCAGCCGATATTATCAACCTCATGGGCGATAAGAACCAGGCCCGCCGCACCATGATCGCGGCCGGGGTGCCCGTGACACCCGGATCGCAGGATGTGGTTACCACCGTCAAGGATGCGCAGAAAATCGCCGAGGAACTCGGTTATCCGGTGATGGTCAAGGCTTCTGCTGGCGGCGGCGGCAAGGGCATGCGCCGGGTTGATCAGGCCGCGGACCTGCCCAAGCTATTTGCCCAGGCCCGGAATGAGGCCGAGGGGGCCTTTGGCAACGGGGCGCTTTACCTGGAAAAATATGTCAGCAAGCCGAGGCATATCGAGGTGCAGATAATGGGCAATCCCGATGGGACAGCCGTCGCTATGGGTGAAAGGGAATGCTCTATCCAGCGCCGTAATCAGAAGCTCATTGAAGAATCACCCTCACCGATTGTTGATGATGCTATGCGCAAGCAGCTTAGCGATGCTGCCGTCAAGGCCGCGGAAAAGGTCAGCTATGTAGGCGCCGGTACGGTTGAATTTTTAGTGGACGCTGACAAGAATTTTTATTTCATGGAGATGAACACCCGCATCCAGGTGGAGCATCCTGTCACCGAGATGGTCTATGGCGTTGACCTGGTGAAAGCCCAGATCAGGGCGCACGCGGGGCTACACGTGAAAAAGTGGGTAAAGAATGCCAAGCTCCGCGGCCATGCCATCGAATGCCGTATCAATGCGGAAGATCCCGAACACGATTTTCGTCCGGCGCCCGGTATGATCACCAGTTTCCACGTACCTGGTGGAACGGGTGTGCGAGTGGATACGGCTGCCTATGCCGGCTACCAGGTGCAACCCTACTACGATTCCATGATCGCCAAGCTGATCGTGAAGGGCGCGGATAGAAACGAGGCCATCAACCGCATGCAGCGCGCCCTGGAAGAATTCATTATTGAGGGCATACCGACCACGATACCTTTCCAGCAACAGGTCTTGGCCGATCCGGCATTCAGGAGCGGCGAATTCACCACGGCATTCCTGGAAACCTTTGAATATAAACCCGCTGAGGAGTAAACATGAATATCCCGGTTGACCTGAAATACACCAATGATCACGAATGGGTCAGGGCGGATGGCGACACCATGACCATTGGCATCTCCGATTTTGCCCAGGGTGAACTGGGCGATATCATATTCATCGAATTCCCCGAGGTGGGCGACACCTTCAGCGCGGGCGATGCCTTCGGAACAGTGGAGGCCGTGAAAACCGTCGCCGACCTGCTAATGCCCCTGGCCGGCGATATAGTGGCAGTGAATTCTGATCTGGAAAATGGGCCGGAGAAAGTCAATAGCGATCCTTATGGTGCAGGTTGGCTGGTAAAGGTGAAGGTTCGCGATATAGGCGATTTTGACGCCCTGCTCGATGCGGATGCCTACAAGGAAATGATCGCTTGACCCAGCATCCTTACATTCCCGCCACCGATCAGGAGGAGCAGGAAATGCTCCAGGCTATGGGGCTGGAATCATTCGAGGACCTGGTAGCGGTGATACCGGATAAGCTGCGTCAAAAAGAGGGAATCGGACTGTCTGCCTCAAAATCTGAACTGGAGGTAGCTACCGAACTGAGCCGCCTGGCCGCCCTCAACCGGCCCGCCACCAGTGGAGTCTGCTTCCTGGGTGGCGGCGCCTATGATCATTACACGCCGGAAGCGGTGAAAGCCATTGCCATGCGCTCCGAATTCTACACCGCCTATACTCCCTATCAGGCGGAGGTGAGCCAGGGCACCCTCCAGGTAATGTATGAGTTTCAGACCATGATCAGCGAGATAAGCGGTCTGGAGGTGGCTAATGCCTCACTATATGACGGTGCATCCGCGGCCGCCGAGGCCTGCTCCATGGCCCTGGGAGTTACCCGCCGAAGCAAAATACTTATCCCGGAGACGGTTCACCCGGATATCCAGGCCGTGATTGCCACCTATCTACAGAACAGGGATGCCCAATTGGCGCCTGTGAAAAGCGTTGAGGGCAGACTCGATCCGGATGACCTGGCAGCTAATGCAGCCGAGGCCGCCTCGGTGCTGGTGCAGTCACCCAACATGTTGGGCCTGGTGGAAGACTGGGCGGCAGCCAGGAAGGCTATTGTCGACGATAAAACACTGCTCATTGCCTATGCCGATCCGTTGACACTGGGCCTGCTCGAATCTCCGGGGGTTGCCGGCGCGGACATCTACGTGGGTGAGGGCCAGTCGCTGGGCATACCGCTTTCATTTGGTGGTCCCTATCTGGGCCTCATGGCGACAAAGAAGGAGTATATGCGCCGCATGCCGGGCCGGATCGTGGGACGGACGGTGGATGTGGACGGCAAGCCCGGTTTTATCATGGTTCTGCGCACCCGGGAGCAGGATATCCGCCGTGAGAAGGCCACCTCTAATATCTGCACCAACCAGGGCCTCATGGCCTTATGGGCGACGGTGTTTATGTCCCTGCTGGGTAAAGACGGCCTGACCAGGCTCGCCCGTCTCTGCTTTGATAAGAGTCAGTACCTGGGGCGGGCCATTCATCAGTTACCGGGCTATGAATTGCCTTTCGGCTTTGGCTACGTAAAGGAATTTGTTGTACGAACGCCGAAACCAGCATCGCAGCTGCGCCAACTGGCGGACAAGGAAGATTTATTTATAGGTACCGTCGTGTGGCAGGGGGAGGAACTGCTGCAGATCGCCGTTACCGAGAAGCGTACCCGTGCGGAGTTGGATCGCCTGATCGATTTCCTGGGGAGGGCAGGCCAGTGACCGTATTCGGCGACCTGCTGGCAAAACAACCGGCCCAGCGAGCCAACTACCTGGTGCTCATCGATCCCGACAGTAAGAACGATGGCCACCTGCCCGACCTGGTGGCAGGCGTCAACGAGGCGGGGGCCGATGCCATCCTGGTAGGTGGCAGCCTGATAATGGACGGCGGCTTTATCGATCGGGTCAAGGCCATCAAGGACGCCTCCAACGTGCCTGTTATTCTGTTCCCCGGCGCTTCCAGCCAGATTAATCCGCACCTGGACGCCGTATTGTTCATGTCGCTGCTCAGTGGACGTAATCCCCAGTTCCTCATCGGCGAGCAGGTCCAGGCCGCTCCCGTGGTGAAGCATCTGGGCCTGGAGGCCATCTCCACCGGATACCTGCTGCTGGATGGCGGCGGGCAAACGGCCGTGGAGTTCATGAGCGGCAGTCTGCCGCTGCCCATGGGTAAACCCGACCTGGTGGTGGCCCATGCGTTGGCGGCACAATACCTGGGTATGCAGTTGATCTACCTGGAGGCCGGCAGCGGCGCCAGCAGACATGTTCCGGTTGAGGTGATCAAGGAGGTTAACAACTACGTGGATATCCCCCTCATGGTCGGGGGCGGTATCAGGGAACCGGAGACAGCCGCCCGGCTGGTTGAGGCCGGCGCCCGTTTCATTGTGACCGGTACCGTGATCGAGACCGCCGACGGGCCGGACCGCATGGCGGCTTTCGCCCGGGCCGTTCACGGCCACTGATCATGCGACCTTAAATCCTGTCCAGGGATGGAACAGCAATTACAGGACTTCATCCTCTTCGCCCGCATCGAGCGTAACCTGGCCGAAAATACTGTCGATAATTACCAGCGTGACCTGAAACGCTATCTCCAATACCTGGAGCAGGCCGGCTTAAAAGACTTGGACGACGTGGACCAGGGCCATATCCGGGGGTATACCCGCTGGCTCAGTGACCTGTGCCTGGCGGCTAGCTCCATCCACCGGTCATTCAGCGCCGTGAAGGGCTTCCACCGGTTCCTCAAATCCGAGGGGCGCACGTCTACCGATCCCTCCGCCTTCCTCGATCCCCCGCGCCTGCCCAAGCGCCTCCCCAAGGTGCTGGATGTAGCCGACATCAACGCCCTTCTGCAGGCCATCGATACGAGGAAGCCGCTGGGCCTGCGGGACCGCTCCATGATCTCGTTCCTCTACGGTTGCGGTCTGCGGGTCACCGAGCTGGTGGACCTGCGCCTCAACAGCATCCAGATGGACGAAGGTATTGTGCGGGTATTCGGCAAGGGCTCCAAGGAGCGCCTGGTGCCACTGGGTCGGAAAGCTCTTAACGATCTTCAGCGCTACCTGCTGGAGGCCCGGCCCATATTCACTCGTAGCAGAAACGCCCGCAACAGTGGCGAAGTCTATCTCAGTATCCGGGGCAACCGCCTGACGCGGGCAGCCATCTGGCAAATGGTGGGCCGCTGGGCAGCTGAGGCGGGCATCGAGAAGGATATTTCGCCCCACACCTTCCGACACAGCTTCGCCACCCATTTGCTGGAGGGCGGAGCCGACCTGCGGGCCGTGCAGGAGATGCTGGGGCACGCCGACATCACCACCACCCAGATCTACACCCACCTGGACCGCGACTACCTGAAGCAGATGCACAAGCAGTTTCACCCGCGGGGGTAGAAGCGATTGATGATTGATGATTGTCGATTGTCGATTGCAGATTGAAGACTGTGGGATCCCCCCGCCCCGCTTT
>DAOWIJ010000077.1 GCA_030640955.1 Fidelibacterota bacterium | reverse complement strand
CCACCCACTTGACCACGCCGATCACCTCATCGCTGAGGGTTGGCTTGGCAGGGGGTCCTCCCGCCAGCTGATCCACCTCGGCCTTGATCTCCTTAATAGTCCTGATAGGCAGACCGCTACCTTTTGTGGCGGCTATCAGGTCTTTCCGCAGGGGATTAATGGCGATACCCCGCTCGGTAACGATCACATCAATCAGCTCGCCGGGGCCGCACAGGGTAGTTACCTTGTCCACAATAATCGGTATGCGATTGCGGAAGGCCGGTATGGGCAGGATGGTACACCTGGATGCCAGGCAGTTCTGCCAGCCACCGATACCGTGCAGCATGGCGCCGTCCGAATGGGTGACCACATTGGCGTTGAAGTTCAGGTCCACCTCGGTGGCGCCCAGGACCACGGCGTCCACCAGGGAGGCAAAGTTGCCCTTGCCGTGCCAGTTATAACTGGTGAAGGGAGAGGTGTTCAGGTGGTTGGGATTTTCCCGCATGGAGCGCACCCCTTCCAGATCAAAGGTCTGCCCATCCAGTATGAAATCGGTGAGTTCCTCTTCCAGCATTTCAACCAGGTATTTTGTTGATCCCCCGCGAATAAAGCGCGCCTTGATCCCCGCATCGATCATCATCTGCTTCAAATAGATGGCAAAGGCCAGGGACGTGCCCCCGGCGCCCGACTGAAAACTGAATCCGTCCCGCATAATGCCCGCCGCCCGGACAAATTTCGCCGTCAACTCGGCAATATATAGGCGGTCCGGCGACCTGGTAAGCTGGGTAGTGCCGGATACAATTTTACCGGGATCACCAACCCGATCCAGTTCCACCACGTAATCGATATTCTGCCCCATGATCTGCCACGGCACACAGGGGAAGGGCACCAGGTTATCGGTGACCACAATGGAACGGTCGGCGTACAGGGAATCGGCCAGCCCGAAGCCCAGCAGGCCGCAGGCGGATGGTCCGCGGTCACCGGTGGCATTGCCGAAGGCGTCGGCGGTTGGGGCGGCCAGTACGGCGATATCGATATGCACTTCCCCGTCCTGGATCGCCTGCCAGCGTCCCCCGTGGCTGCGCAAGACCGCCGTACCGTTCATTTTCCCCTCAGACGCATAGCGGCCCAGGGGCCCATTGAGGGAGCCTTCCACCCAGGCAATGGTACCATTTTTCAGGTGCTCGATGATCGGCGCATGGCAGGGGAAAGCCGCCGAGGGGAACCAGCGCAGGTTTTTTACGCCCAACTCGGCAGCCGCGTCGAATACTTGTACCATGAGCAGGTCGCCGTTCCGGAAGTGATGATGGGACGAGATGGTCATGCCGTCCCGCAGACCGGCCTTTTTCAGCGCTTCCTTGATCGACCCCACCCGTTTATCGCCATCGGCGGGATAGTCTGCGGCGCTGCGAATGGGCGGCGCGGCCTTATTGCCATCGGGCCGGTATTGGCCGACACCTTGAAACGGCGTCTGGGGAACACCATTGACCTTATCCGGTACCAGCCGTCCGGCAGTGTTTTTAAGCATTTTTTGCTTTTCCATAATATCTGGGAGCATGAAAGTCCGTTACATGTCCGATATGACCGAATCCTGCATCTCCACCATGTCGGTTATGTCGGTTATATGTCGGTTATTGTAAAGGTGTATAGCTCCTGCCCTTTTTCTCTCCTACTGCACGTAAGAGACCCTGATCAATAAGGGATTTGACCTCTCGCTTCACCAATTGCCTTCTGTAATCATCCTAGCCAAAGAGCCCACCTTGAGATTCTTTGCTAGTCTTAGATGTTTTCTTAGGAATCTTTATATTAGTTAGCTTAAGGATATCAATATCTTTCTTGCTTTTCTTTTTCCAAAATTCTTCTCTTAGAGCATCAAAATACATCACCCCCCAATTGTCATCCTTGAACCTCATAGCAAACATCGGGGATTTCATCTTGCGAATCAGTTGAGGCTCCCTCTCCTGGGGAATCAGCAAGAATTTGGGAACCGAAGGATCAATATTTGATCCCCTATTTAGACTTTCTGTCATTGTCGTCGTCGCTTCGACCTCAAATGAGTGAATGATTCTACCATCTTCTATCCATAATAAATCAATGTCATCGACAATCTTATGATTTTGTATATTTGTGATGTTTTCCAAATTCTTTAAACTCAAATATTGCCTCAGCTCCCCTGATTTGTTTGGAAATTTGTCGATTCTGTGGGATTGTTCATTCGCACCTATCCATATCTGGAAACCACGAGCCTTACCTATCTCTGCTAGCATAACGATTATTTCCGTATGCTCTCTCTCAATCTCTCGACTGGTAAGGCTAGACTTAATTAGCCAGTATCCACCCGATACTTGTCGAGCATATATTTTTAATGCATCTTTAATACTCATGCTATCAGAAGTCAGAGAATTGGGGAATTCTTTGCTTATGGCATCCCAAACCTCGGTGAAAGTGACTTTCCCACGTTGCTGCAGCTTCCGCAATACTGTCTGTTCAACACGTTCTGATAAAGGAATTGTCTTAAGATGGGGGACAATAGAAGGGTCTTTGAACCACCAGAGCCGACCTTCACTGCCACCAAGTGCTGCTGGGACAAGAATGAACTCTTTATTCAAATGACTTTTTAATACAGTTTTTATATCTAGGCCCGTGTGTAGCTCTGAAAAATATCCATGCTTGGCGAGTTCAGGATCGATTACATTGATTATAATGGTGTAGGGTGTCTCCTCCCCGCGTTCCGCTAAGACCTTCTTTGTCGTCTCAACAACAATTCTTTCAAAACGCCTTTCGTCAATTTCTTTTGGAGAGATAGGTACTTCACTTGTTTCAGGCTTATAGAATCGTAAATAGAAATCACCTTGGGCAGAGCCAAATGGTTGCATAAGAGATTTAGTTGAGGGTCGGGCCAATTCCTGGTGATGAACTTTCTGGAGCTCAAATCCAGCAAACACGCCAGCATGTATAGTTGCATTTCTCACCTTAAAGGTGGGATTATGGAAAGTAACAGTAAGATATGTGTCTGGTTTCAATAACTTGAACATATCTTCGAAGCTTCTCCTAAGCAGGCTGTGGTAGACACTAAAGTCTTTCTCCTGCCTTTCATTTCTAACAACCTCATCCGAGGCTATCAGTTCCAAATAACCCTTGTCTTTCTTCAGCCAAGCAACCCAGAGATAGGCTAGCTCGCCAAACTGGATAGAGGCATCATATGGTGGATCAGTGAAGATATAGTCAATACATCCTTTCTCGCCGTACTCAGTGGATATCCTTTTCATTAGCTCCAATGATGAACCTGTATGAATGTATACATCAGCATCTCCATTGATGACCTCAGAATAATTTGATGCAATACGGACATCCTTAAAGTATTTATTGGATTCTTCTTTCGCTTTTATCAATCCTTGGTGACCAACAATCGCCTTTTCAAACTTTAGCCAAACATTTTGCTCCATATATGGGCCTGAAGGATACCAATAACTATGTTGCACCCATGCTGAACTGAAAGGAGTAAAATGGCCTGCTTCAGAAATTGGACACATCCGACTGCATAAATGAACCATAGATGAAAAAGCAATTTTCAAAAGGTCTCGCAAGTCCCTATTCGGTTCTTTTTCTATCGCCTCCATCAACCATGCAAGGGCCTGGAGATTGCGCTTGGTGAATAACTCATCCAGTGATTCATATTGTTGTTTCTCTTTAAATGGCTTACCATTGATATGATAAAACCTTTGGCTAGGGTACCATTCTTTGATTTCTCTTGTCTGTATACCTTGTAGCAGCTGTTTATCAAATTTTTCTAGGGAACAGTTCTTCCTTTGCTGATCCCCGCATAAGGGGCATCTGGCATAGCGGATTTCCGTACATTTCCCCTGCTCCCATATGGCGCAGGTAAAAGATATCTCTTTCCTACAACTGCGACACTTTGTCTGATAAAGAGAAAGGATTTTATCCTTCACCTTGGTTTCAATTCGTTTATAAGCCTCGTGCAGTTCTTTCAATGATACAGGTTTGATAGTAAGTCGGATAATTTCAGTGGCCACAGGGAGAATATCACATACAATCGCCCGTCTATTGTTCTTTAGCGCCTCCATGGCAACTACTCCGCTGCCCGCAAAAGGGTCAAAGACAATACCATCTTCTGGAGAATAGGTTCTGATGAACTCGGCTACAACATTCCAAGTCTTGCGGGACCAGAACTTATGCCAATTATACATTGCGGTATGAGCCTCTGGCGGAATCTGTCGGTTAAGATGATTTCGTTGAGGTCTCTTGGTGACTGGTATACTTGTCTCAAACTCCGACATGCTTACTCTTTCTCAAGGTGTCTTACGATTCTTCTACTGATTTCAAACGCCGCAGCAAGGCGCGTAGCCTTGACTTCTTTGAGGCCCTTTATTTGCATTAGCTCTTTCAATGAGACCCCCATAAGCCCATATAAGGAGTGATACTTATCTACTATCTCCTCAGCTATTTGTTGGGCTGTCTTATTTCTAATACCTGATCCCAAGACAATCGCAATCAATTCACTTTCAGAGCAAGCTGCTGGGCCTTGCCTTCGAAGCTTACCCCCCGCTTGGTTCCAGGAAATATCACTACTATTTCCTCGCATTACTATATAAATCCTTTTCTTATGCGATATGGCTCTGCTTCTTCAGGTAATTCACTTACCTCCTCTGGACGTGCTATAATTCCGCGGATATATCTTAAATATGGTAAAAATGGTCCAGAGAACCTAACTCGCTCGTTAAAACATAATCGTTTCCAGGATGTGTCTACCGCCGTTCACTCAGTCAGCCTTATTCCAGTTCTTTGTCAGTTTGCCTGTCGCCACCGCCAGATCTACCGTTTGCTGCGCCCGCTTGACCACCGGTGGGTCGATCATTTTGCTGCCCAGGGATACCACTCCCAGGCCCTGCTCCTGGGCCCGGTCAAAGGCCAGCACTATCTCCTTCGCCTTCGCAATTTCCTGCACAGTTGGGGCAAAGGCCTCATTTATGACAGCAAGCTGGCGGGGATGGATGGCTCCCATCCCGTCGTAGCCCAGGGCCTTGGCCTCCAGGGCGGCTGCTCGCAGGCCGTCCATATCCTGCACATCGCTGAAAACCGTGGCGATGGCCTGTAACCCGGCCGCCCGGGCGGCGTTCACCTGCATGCCCCTGGCAAATAATGATTCAGCGCCTTCCAGGGTGCGCGCCACACCCAGATCAGCGGTATAGTCCTCCAGACCGATGGCCAGGGCTACGTTATGGGGACTGGCCTGGGCAATTTCCAGAGCGTTCAGCACTCCCAGGGCGCTTTCCAGGATGGGCATGAGGTATACCGGCTCCTGGCGTCCACAATCGTGGCAGATGGCGGCAATCTTCTCATCAACGGCCACCACCTGGTCAGCCGTTTCAACCTTGGGTATCAGGATCAGGTGCACCGGCTGCGGTACGATGGACTCCAGGTCGGCCAGCCCAAGATCGCCCTGGTTGATGCGCACCATGTGTTCGGCGCCGAAAAAATCAAGCACGCGCAGGGCGTTGCGCACGATCAGCCGGGCCGACGGTTTTTCCACCGGCGCCACCGAGTCCTCCAGGTCCAGGATAACGCCGTCCGGCTGGTGGATGCCCACGTTCAGCATCAGTTTAGGCTGCACGCCGGGCACATAGATGCGGCTGCGGCGGAAACGGTTCCTGGCGCTGGCATAAACGGCATGCTCCTGGATATCCGGCAGGGCTTCGGCTGTCAGGTCCGGATGGGCGGCCTTAACAGCCGCTTCCACCCGCGCCCCGATCACAAAGGGCAAGGCGCCGCCGTCATCGATTCGTAGCTTGCCGTGACTAATGCCCAGCCCGGACAGGGTGCCATGGACCTGTTCCTCAATAGCGTTACCGTACAGGGCCGCCACCTTGGACGCAACCTCAACAGTCAGCTTCCCCGAGTCCGCCGCTGTATAGCGCACCTGGCAGTCCGAACGATTGATAGCCTCGGATGTACCCGAGATGAATTCTTTACTCATAATAGGTAGGTTTTACTTGGGACTAATTTACTGCCGCTGGCAATTATTCGTATAGTACAAAGGCGGTCTGCAATAGACGGCTTCGGCTAGGCGCTGCCACCGGCGATGGCTATGGAAGCGCTGGCCCCGATGCGGGAAGCGCCCGCCGCGATCAGTTTGTGGGCGTCTTCGCTGGTCTTGATGCCGCCGGAAGCCTTGACCCCCATGGT
>DAOWIJ010000064.1 GCA_030640955.1 Fidelibacterota bacterium | reverse complement strand
TATAAAGCAAATTACCGGAGATTGCATAAAGGTCTCTGCCATCGCCCCAAAAAGAGACCGCCGGCAGCTCCGAGACTGTGATCCATTTGTGATTGCGCCGCTTGTCGTACTCAAAAATGCCCCGGTCCGTTCCGGCATAGAGGAACTCTCCGGTGCTCCATAGACAGGTGGCCGGTATCCGGGGAAATGCGCCAAGACTGTCATTGTGCACGATGGATCTGGAAAGTGGATCAACGCTTTGTACTCCCCGCGCAGTGGCGATGAATATGTAGCCATCATGCAGCGCCATATCCCATACCGCGGGATCGCGCAGTCCTTGCGCGGAGCCGATCCAGCCCCAGTCATCAGTCCTGGTATTGAGGTACACCAGACCGTTCATGGTGGCCAACCACAGACGTCCCTTGATCTTCAGCATCCGGTTAACGCCGATGTCGCGGATTGCCTCTGATTCCAGCGCGCTGTAATGTCTCCAGGTGGCAACCTTCTCATCCCAGGAGCTGAGAAAATAGTGGGGGCCACGCTGGGCCCGGCGGCCGTTGCGGCGAAAGGAATTATCAGCAAACCAGACTTTGTTGCCTTCGAAATAGACGGTAAGCACGGGGTGCGGCGCTACTCCGGCCTGTAAAATATCCAGGATTTTGACCCGTTCATCACCTCTGAAAAGGAATCCCAGGTCGGTTCCGATCCAGGCCAGGTTTTCCCGGTCGCGGAAGATGAAAGTCGGTGTGGCTATCATCGAACCGGGGCCTCGGAGGTCATATAAGCCGGCCACCCAATCATCGGGCGCAAACCAGTCAGGTAATTCCGGTGGATACAGAAATGAAGTCCGGCTGACATTCCACTCTACCAGCCTATCCGGCATCCCTAAGACGCGCCTCAAGAACTGGCCGGTAAAGGAGTTCAGCTGCGTATAATCACCGTCCAGATCGATCCAGACTCCCTCAATGCTGCTGCCGATGCGGGTCACGAAACGTCCCTGGAAATGGTCGGGCAGCGCTTGCTCAGGGACCTCGTGCCAGATGTCATCGGTTGACATCCTGAATACAATACCGTCATCGTAAGCTACCCACAGCGCGTCGGTGGTTGGATCGTTGAATACCTGGTGAACAGTGCCCGGCGGCAGGCCCACATTTAATTCTGAACGCAGGGTCAGTTGACTGGTAAAATAGTCGTAGTATAAAAGCCCATCTTCATTGCTGAAATAGATGCCGTACCGCCCCTCCGAAGCCGACGTCATGGGCGCCAGGCTGGTAAGGTATTGCCAATCCTCAGGGTGCTGCAGGTATTCCTGCCCAAGAAGGGTGGACGCCGAGAGCAGGCAAATCCGTAGAAGACGCCGGAACCCAGGCCACGCAAGAGACGCGAGTTCAAAGACTGCATCTGGCCGGGCTGTTACTGACCAAGGCATTATTGCCCGCTCCTATTGCTTTTCTGTCGTCAACCGACTGACGCCGGTCATCTCTTCCGGCTGTGGAAGTCCCAGATAATCCAGTATAGTTGGCGCAATATCAGCCAGTCGGCCTGTACCCGTCAATCCCAACCCGCGGTTTTCGGATACCAGCACCAGAGGGACATCCAGAGTAGTATGAGCGGTGTGCGGTTGGCCGGTCGTTTCATCGATCATCATCTCGATATTGCCATGATCCGCGGTGAGGAACAGCGCCGCTCCCTGGCCGAGGGTGGCATCGCTAATATCCTTGACACACTTATCGACCACTTCCATTGCCTCGATGGCGGCCGCCAGCACTCCCGTGTGACCTACCATATCGGGATTGGCCAGATTTATCATCACACAATCGTAATCACCACCGGTGGCGGCCTGTACGGCCTTGATAGTCACTTCCTCGGCGCTCATGGCGGGCTTCAAGTCGTAGGTAGCCACTTTCGGGGTTTGCACCGGGCTGCGATCTTCCCCCGGGTACTGTTTTTCTTTGCCGCCATTCAAGAAGTAGGTAACATGGGCGTATTTTTCGGTTTCAGCAAGACGCAGCTGCCGGTAGCCTGCGTGTGATAGTATCTCCGGCATGGTCTTAAATATCTCAACAGGCGGGAATAATACCGGGAAGTTGAATTCCTCGCTGTAATTGGTCATGCAACACAGATCGATATCCGGAGGGTCGACATCCAGGGCCGTGCTCCCAGGTAGTTTGAGGGCCCGTACCAGCTGGCGAATCCGGTCGGCACGATAATTGACGGACAGCAGTGCGTCCCCGTTCTTGAAAGTACGCCCGGGGCCAATAATCCGGGGTGTGACGAACTCACCGCCGGTTTCTCCGGCGTACGAAGCGCTCATTGCCTCGGCAGCTGAGCCATGCTCAGTGCCACGACCATGCACCAGCATATCATAAGCTAACTTAATGCGTTCCCCCCGGTTGTCCCGATCCATGGCGTAATAGCGTCCAATCACTGAGGCGATAGTGCCGATTCCCAACTCATTCATCCAGGCTTGAACCTGTTGCAGATAGTCCGCGCCGGCCCATGGCGAAGTATCCCTTCCATCCATCATTGCATGAAAGTAAACCTGCTCAAGGTCCTGATCTTTAGCTATCTTCAGAACGGCGTTGAAGTGATCCATAT
>DAOWIJ010000036.1 GCA_030640955.1 Fidelibacterota bacterium | reverse complement strand
GAATTTTGATGTTCTCGACGAGAATGTCAAGAAGTATTACAAAATATTCTGATGGTGCGATAATTGGCCTGATCTAATTACATCTTGTTAATATACAGTATCTTCCACCCGTTTAGAGGGGTAAATCGTCTTAATACAATTGTAACGGGCACAATGGTTATTGCCTCAAGGGAGTACTTTCCAAGAAATTGCTCTGGATAAAGTCAAACTGATCCGGGGTGGTTCATTTTGCCTGTTCCAGGGCCCGAAGAAACCGGCCAATGAAAGTAATGAGCAGAACCATTTCTTTCAGCGCAGGTAAGTTAAATCGCAAAGCCAGGTCTCTATGACCGAATAGTTCTGTCACCATCAGTTTGGCTTCAGATCCCAGCAACGATTTCAGGCGCAGCGCTTCGGTATAGGGTACGGCCCGATCATGCTTGCCGTGGAGTATCCAGAGCGGAAAGTTGATCCGGTCACAAAAGGCCGCCGGTGAGAGGCTCCGCAGCCGTGGTCTGACTTTCTCCAGTACCCGCATTGCCAGGTCGAGGCTGTCAGGGTTGCCCGGCGTAGTGATCAGTTCAGCAAGTTCTTGCTCCCGTCGGCCCAGTGATTGGCGAGCTGCATCTCCTTCCAGCGGCCGGTCGTTGATGTAAAATTCCAGCACGGCCTTGAGACTGGATCGATCAAAATCACCATCAATTTCGTCCAGGTAATTATAAAAAAATATAATCTGCCCCCAAGGATCCGGCTCAACGGTCTGTTCAGAGTCATGGTCGCCAGACCCGCCAGTCAGGATATAGCGCAATGTAGTTTCAAGGTCACAATAGGAGCCATACGCCAGGATCGCTCCGGGGGGCCGCTCCCACATGCGCTGGTCCAGCAGGGCCTTAAGCATGAATCCACCGGCAAAACTGGTGCTCATCAGGCTAACGGGCCTATTCCCGGCCAGGGCGCTTCCTTGAATGAAGCTATAAAATGTGAATATGGATTCTACGGTAGTACTATCGATCAGCACCTGTTTCAGTTTGGGGAGTCTTGGGATGACCACCGTAATGCCTGCCGCTGCCAAGGCCCGGGCCAGTTGCTGAATAATGGCATGCTTCTCACCATAAGATGTAGCTCCGTGCAAGATAACGAGCAGTGGTGCGTTATCCCGGCCGATTGGCCCATACACATCGAAGGGCTGTAACTCGCCCGGAGTATGCTCGTACTCGCCGCTGGTAATGCGCACCGCGTATCGTCCTGGCTGGCCGCCATCCGATCCCCGGGCTACCTGCAGAAGAAGCCGTGTGGCACGAAAATAAACCGTGAGCCGCATGGCCAGGAATACAAGTATGACAACGCCGATCAAGCTGGCAATGATTTGAAACCAGACCAAGTGGATTATTTCCTGCTTTGCGAGGAGAATACAGGACTGCCAACCGATGATCGACATAAATATTGCTAAAGCGATTTCCGGTTCAGGGCGCCACTACTCCAGCGCCGTGGAAAAACAACAGTCGGCCGCCGCAACAGGATAATGCACCAAGGACGGATGCAGAGGCATCTGCTAATTCCCCATCCATTGGTAGAGGCTGTCAGAGATCAGAACATTTCCCTCACGGGGAATGATCAGTCCTTCTACTCTGGACATTCTGTTAAGGAGCGCAAGACCGCTTTGCGGGCCCATTATAAAGATACCTCTGGCCAGGGCATTGGACATTTCCGCGCTGGGACTAACCACGGTAACACTGGCCATTGAATCGGCCGGTTGACCGTTTTTTGGATCCAGGTGAATAAAATAGGAATTGTCACGATAGGTATAGGCCTTATCAAGAATGGATGCAGTGGCGGCCCCGCAGTTCTCCAGATAAAGTTCCCGGACCGTTGATCCATCTCCGGGGTCACGGATGGTATATTCCCAACCCAATCCATCCGGTGACGCTGCACAGGCCATTTGCTTCCCCAGGGTTACTCTGGCTGTATGCACGCCCGCCAAAGCCAGGTGAGCCAGGGCCTGATCCACCACATAACCTTCCTGTATTCCCGACAACGTAATTGAGTACGCGTCGTTATAGATATTGACCTGGGTGCGCTCGGGGATGAAATCAATCCGGGCACGTTTCATAGAGAGTAATATTTCGCGTATCGTTGAAGGTGAAGGCGGCCTGGGCGCCATACGATCAAAGCCATAGGCCTGCTCCAGATAGCCAACAAATAAATTGAGCCCGCCATGCGTGAACTCGGATATGAGCTCGGCCTGCTGGAGCAAACCGTACAATTCGGGATCAGTACTTTTATGTGTTGTATTCAAGTGATACAGCTTGCCCGTGTTATTCAGAGGATCCAATGCTTCTCCAAGACGCTGAATCTCAGCAATTGCCAGCGTTGAGGCCACTCTGAGCAGATTGGCGTCATTGACAGTCATAGTCAGCGTGATCGGTTGCTTGAAAACATAGGATTCTACATCAATAGGGCGCTCAAACCTTGACCGGCAGCTGAGCAGGAGTAAGCCAACCATCAACCAGCTTGTTGCCGGGATGCTTCTGAATGCGGGTTTCGACTTCATCCGGGTTTTTTAGAGGAGACTTCCTTGGCAATGATCTCCTTGGCCAGTGCCCGATAATCTTGGGCGCCTTTGCTGCTTGAATCGTAGATGGTAATCGGCAAACCTGCGGCCGGTGCTTCTGCCAGGCGCACATTTTCCCGAATTTCAACATCAAAGACCAGTGTCCCATAACGGTCGCGAAGCTTTTCCACAATCTCACGGGAATGCCTTGTGCGCGGGTCAACCCGGCAGGCCAGAAT
>DAOWIJ010000161.1 GCA_030640955.1 Fidelibacterota bacterium | reverse complement strand
CGGCTGCCGCGCCAGCGCCACAGTCCCGTGGCAACGATCAGTACGGCGGGACCGAAGATGTTGGCCCACTTCAGGGTGCGACGGGTGCCATCTTCCAGTTCTTTCAGGGGGCGCGCCGTTACTTCCCGGCTGCGTACGGCGATCAGGTCCTCGTCGCCCACCAGGTAATCCACGGCGTTGATAATCAGATTCAGGTTCTCCGGGATCGAACCGCCGGCCTCGTCGGAGAAAAAATCGCCGCCGCCCACTACCAGCAGGCGGCCGCCCATGGTGGAGGGCTGGAAGGTCTCGCTACCGGCAGGCAGATTCTCCTCGGTGAAGACGCTGTGTAGCTCTCCGCTGAGCAGGGCGCTGACTATCCGGCCGGGGCCATTCAGCATGGCAAAGGCGGGATTGTTCTGATAATTGATGTTGTATCGGGGACCCTGGGCCACATTGGAGCGGTCACTGGTGAACAACAGCGGCTCAAAGGTGGTGGTGGCCAACCGCGTAGAATCGATGGACGAGGCCAATTCACTGGTGAAGAACAGGCGTATCTGCTCCAGGCCCGCGACCACCAGGTTATCCTTGTTGAACCGCCGGATAAGGGGAAAGAAGGGGTAGTCCACGGCGTTGCGCATCCTGAAGATACCGCGCTGCGTCTCCACCCCGATCTGGCTGGCGACCCGGTCCACTACCAAGTTGCCGGTTACTTCCAGGCCGTAGTACTTCAGGGCATCCAGCAGGTTATTGTTGATCCGGGTGGCAAAACCACGATTAAGCTCGGCGTTGATCGCGTTCTGGGCCAGAAACACCGGTCTGCCCGACATGATGTACTGGTCCAGGTTGAACAGGGCCGTTTCGGACAGGCTGTCCGTCACCTGGTTGACGAGCAGCAGGTCGATATCGAAGGGTATACTGTTGTCCAGATCCACGTTGCGGACGGTGTAAGTCTGCTGCAGCAGGTCACGGACGTTCCGATTTTGCTCATCCCCGGCGGCTGCACTGACGATACCCACCGTACGCTTGTCCACATCGATCAATTTCTTGATGGATGAGGCCAGCTGGTATTCCAGTCCAGCGGTGGTCTGTATGACGGGTATGATCTCGCGTTTGTCCTCGTACAGCAGGGCGATGCCCATCCACACGTTCTTGATCTCCATGCGGTCGTTTTCGATGGCCTGGAGCTGCACCGGCGGTATGCCGTAGCGCTGGGCTTCCTGCTCCAGCTCGCCATCCTCCTCCGGGCGATAGAACTCGAAGTGGAACTTGCCCGTGGAGTAGGCCCGGAACTCCTCAAGCATATCCTGCAGGAAGCGCCGGTTGTTGGCATACTGCCCCGGCAGGTTATCGGAAAAGTAGACCTTGGCCAGCAGGCGGTCGTCAACCTTGGTCACAATCGATTTGCTCGATTCCGACAGGGTGTAGATATTGCCGTCGGTCCAGTCCCAGCGGAAGAAGACCGTGCGGGAAATGAGGTTGGCAAAGACGATAATGCCCATCACAATGGCAATGTAAAGGATAAAGGATTTCAGGTTGGTGATCTGTTTCATCGCGCTACCTCCATTTCCGCATTTCAAGCACACGGATGGCCAGCAGCAGGAACAGGCCGATCATGGAGCCGAAGTACACCAGGTTCCGGGAATCGATGACCCCCCTGGATATGTTACCCAGATGGTATTCTATGCTGATATACTGGATAAAGGCCGTCATGAAGCCGGGCATGAACATGAGCATCTTATCGAGCATGAAGAACACGAATACGATTAAAAAGCTGAGTATGAACGCCGTAATCTGGTTACTGGATAAGGAGCTGCAGAATACACCGGCGGCGGCATAGACGCCCCCCACCAGCAACAGCCCCAGGTACCCGGCAATGATCGCGCCTATATCGATATTGGTGGCTACTCCCAGCAGTGTCAGGAAATGGAACAGGGTAAAGCCCAATGCTACAGCGATCAGCGTAACGGCTGCCAGAAACTTGCCCACCACTATTTCCCAGTCGGCCAGCGGTAGGGTTACCAGTAGTTCCATGGTGCCGCCGCTCTTTTCACGGGCCACCAGACCCATGGTTATGGCCGGGATGAAGAACAGGAAAATGATCGGCGCCACCCCGAACAGTATGCGCAGGTCAGACTCATTGATTATAAAAAACGAACTGGAGAAAAACCAGCCGGTGATCGCCAGGAACACCACTAGCGTAATATAGGCTACGGTGCTATTGAAATAGGCCGCCAGCTCCTTGCGAAAGATAAGGCCCACATGGCGCCATTGCAGTTGCAGTGAATCAGGCATGGGGGCCTCCATTCTCGATAGTCAGCTTGCGGAAGAGGTCCTCCAGTTTGGCCTGGGTGCGGGACATCTCCAGGATAATCCAACCGGACTCAACAGCATAGTGGAATATTTGCTCGCGCAGGTCATGCCCGGTGGAGTACTCCAGGAGCAGGTGGCCGTGCCCGTCGTGCAGGCTATTTTCCCGCACCTTGATATCGGTGAATTTCCTGGTCAAGCCGGTAACTGAGGCCTCGCTGGCGCTTTTCACGTCCAGGTTCAGGCTGGCCTTGCCCTCGAAGCCGGCCATGAGCTCGGCCGTAGTACCATCGGCCACCACCTGGCCGTTGTTCAGGATTACCATGCGGTCGGCCACCTCCTGTACTTCCTGAAGGATATGGCTGGACATGATCACCGTCTTCTCCCGGCCCAACTGCTTGATCAGTTCGCGGATTTCCACGATCTGGTTAGGGTCCAGGCCCGCTGACGGCTCGTCCAGGATCAGAATATCGGGATCGTGGATGATGGCCATAGCCAACCCCACGCGCTGGCGGTACCCCTTGGACAGTTCGCCCACCGGCCGATGGATGACCTCCTTGATGCCGCACACATCGATGACCCGGTGCAAGGCCTCGGTAAACCAGCGGCCCACAATGTTGCGGGATTCCGCGACGAAGCGCAGCTGTTCGTAAACCAGCATTTCGTCATACAGGGGGTTGAGCTCCGGCAGATAGCCGATGCGTTTGCGTATTTCGGCGGAATGCTCCGCCACGTCCAGATCATCCACCGTCACCCGGCCGCCACTGGGCGTCAGGAAGGTGGTAATGATCCTCAGTGTTGTGGTCTTGCCCGCGCCGTTAGGCCCCAGAAAACCGAGAATCTCACCGTCGTTCACGGTGAAATCGATTTCCTGAATGGCGTTTACTTCTCCGAAATGCTTGGAGAGGTTTTCAACGTGTATCACGTCTGCGACTCCTCATTGGTTATTGACTGCTACGAGTTTGGGTCGGTGCCGGAATACTCTGTTCACTCGCTGCTAAAGCGGGAATTCAGGCGAGGTTCCCAATAAAAAATCGGCTGGAATTTACAATATTTTCATGCCGGAAAAAGCTCTATCATATTTGGTATACAGATCATTGACGGTTTTCCCTCTCCCACTGGGAGAAGGAGGATGTAGCCAATTTTGGGAACGCCGTCAGCAGCCGGGATTGGCCCTATGCTAGGGCGGCGTCCGATAATAACTTCCGGCGACCACGCCAGTGCAGAAAGGATTGCCCATGACTAGCCCGAAATATTTGCTCGCGATATTCCTGCTCGCTGCCGCAACCCTGCAAGCCCAGCAGGACCGCGCCGTCTACGGCCAACCGGTCTTCGACGAGGATAACGAAGCGCTCAAAGAGCAGTACAAAGCTCGTGAGGCCGTACGCGATTCAATTACCGGGGCCATAATAAGCAGCCGCAGCGAGGCCGAAACCGAGGCCAAGCGCAACCACCCCTGGCTGCTAATGGATCTTGCGGACCTCGAGCGTCCGGCCGGGCCCGCGGATTTTGAGCAGGTTTGGCATCGACCGCCGGTTGCGCAGTATGAGACGGGCACCTGCTGGAGCTTCTGCAGCACCAGCTTCCTGGAGGCCGAGGTCCACCGCCGGGTGGGGCTGGAGATAAAACTCGCGGAGATGCATACGGTGTACTGGGAGTATGTGGAAAAGGCCCGGCGTTTTGTTCGGGAGCGCGGGCATTCGAATTTCGGTCAAGGTAGCGAAACGGGCAATGCGCTCTGGATTATCGCGAAATACGGTGCTGTGCCGGCCGAGGAATACACCGGTCTGGTGGATTGGGACAAGCACCAGCACGCCGGGCTCTCCGCTGAACTCGAAGCATCTCTGGAATCCCTGCACGGCACCGGCTATTGGGATGAGGCTACCGCTCTCCACATGGTCCAAGGTATTCTGGACAAGCACCTGGGGCCGCCGCCGGAATCTATTCGGCACGGCCGCAAGAACTATACGCCGGTGGAGTTCGCCCGCAAAGTGCTGCGCTTCGACACCGATGATTATGTCCATGTGATCTCCACCCTCGCCAAGCCTTTTTGGAGCCGCGGCGAATGGGTGGTGCCTGACAACTGGTGGCATGATTCGAGCTATGTCAACGTACCCCTCGCGGATTGGTACGCGCTGATCGGCAGCGCCCTGGCCGGCGGCTACAGCATGACCATTTCCGGCGACGTGAGCGAGCCGGGCATACAGGGCGTACTGGATGTGGCGGTAGTGCCGGATTTCGATATCCCGCGCTCGCACATAAACCAGGCCGCGCGGGAACTGCGTTATGTCAATCGCAGCACGGAGGATGACCATTGCATCCATCTGGTGGGCCGCACCAAGCTCGGTGATGACGACTGGTACCTGATCAAGGACAGTGGCCGCGGCGGCCGCGCGGGAGAGCATTGGGGCTACATGTTTTATCGCGAGGACTATGTGCGCCTGAAGATGATGGCATTCACCCTGCACAAAGACGCGGTGGGGGATTTGCTTGAGCGGGTCGGGGAGTAGGGAAATCGGGCGGCGTAAGCCATGTAAGGTCTCACAAATCAGTAGCGCTGGCATTTACCTTTTGGAACAGGAATAGTAAGGATACAAATAGATAGAGAAAAGATTTATTCATCTCAACATCCCGGTTAAGTCTGAAATACTATTGAGATTTACAGTGCCATTAATAAAGGCTGATATAGTTTAGATAGCGAGGGTTGGACAAACAAGGAGAATTCGCCGCTCTGGAGGCGATCGCTCCTTTTCCTGCTGGCGGGTCTGGTTTCTTATGGCGAAATTCGAGCATGCACGTGACTGTTTGTCAGTAGGATGCCGCGGTCGTGGATGCCACAGACCAGCAGACCGTCCTGGTGATCAATCCCGGGTCAACCTCTACGCAGATCGCGCTGTTCAGCCACAGCAGCGAGCAGTGGCGTGAGGAGCTGCGGCACGATCCCGGCGAACTGAGCGCCGCCATAATGGGACAACTTGAACTCCGGCTCAAGGCAACCGAACCGCAACTGGCCCGTATACCTGAGGGCTCACTGGCGGCCGTGGCGGGCCGTGGCGGGCCCCTGAAGCCCCTGCCGGGTGGCGCCTACGAAGTGAAT
>DAOWIJ010000099.1 GCA_030640955.1 Fidelibacterota bacterium | reverse complement strand
GCAAACCACAGGATCGCGTAAGTCGCCGATGACGAAATCGTCGGTTGGCAGGTCAATAAATTCGTGGTGTTTGAGGTCGACCCCCCTGACCCAGTAGCCTTCTTTCTTCAGGCGCTTGACCAGTTGGCCCCCGATAAAGCCGCCTGCTCCGCACACCAATGCAGTTTTCTGGTCAGACACAGTTACTCCAATTAATTTCTTCTGATACTATAATGCCGCTGCCATATCAGCACGCGACATATGCTGATTGCGTTTCAAAAACTTCAACTGCCTGTCCTATGGACTGAGGAGACAGGTGAATTAGTGAATTTAAAAGCATTTGCGCTACAAGATTTGATTTTTGTCAGTTCACTTTAGTCCACATTGCTCTGACACCGAACAAAGGATAGCATACGACTGCCCGATACCTTCCTCCAGTGAAGTGAACTCCTCATCGTAACCTGCCAGTCTCAAGGCGGTTAGGTCAGCTTCGGTAAAGTTCTGGTATTTGCCCTTAAGCTCGTCGGGGAATGGTACATACTTGATAGCTCCATCGCCCTTTAGATCGATAATGGCCTCTGCCACGTGGCGGAACATCCTGCTCTGCCCGGTACCCAGATTAAATATGCCTCTGCGAACGGGGCCGTTGACAAAGTCCAGGTTGGCTTTGACAACATCGCCAACATAAATAAAATCACGCAGCTGCTCACCATCACCATACCCCTCGGTACCCCTGAACAGCCGGGCCTGGCCGGTTTCATGCAGTTGGTGGAATAACTGATAAAAGATGGAGGACATGCGGCCCTTATGCCCTTCCCAGGGACCATAGACGTTGAAATATCTGAAGCCGACCACGGTGCTCTTGATATCCGGCAGCAGACGCCGCACATAGCGATCAAACAGCAGCTTGGAATAGCCATAGACGTGCAGGGGCCGCTCGTTAACCGGGTCCTCTTTAAACCGGGTACTATTACCGTAAACCGCAGCACTGGATGCATAAATAAAAGGGATCTGCCGGGCCAGCGCGAAGTGGAGCAGGTCCTTTGAATAGCTGAAGTTATTGTCCATCATGTAGCGGCCGTCGCGCTCCATGGTATCCGTGCAGGCCCCCTGGTGGAGTATCGCATCCACATCGTCCTTCACCAGGTTCTGATTGACTGCCTCCCTGAAATCCACCTTGTCCACGAAGTCGATGATATCCAGGTCGCGCAGATTGGCTACCTTCCTGTTGTCTTTGAGGCTATCCACCACCGTGATGTCGGTGATCCCCTCATGGTTCAGGGCTCTGACTATGGCACTGCCGATGAATCCGGCGCCGCCGGTTACAATGTACACTTACGCGAGTCCTTCCAATGATTTGCTAAAGGTAAATCCGTCAGGTGCTTAATGCCCCGAATCACGGCTTCTGACTTCTCATAAGCCATCTTTATGACGCCTGCGCTTCATGCAGGAGCGTCGCTTAGCAATAATGACCGAGTCGTCCACATTACTCTGATCCGGAACAATTTAGCCCCAATTCACGAATGAGACATATTTAAGTTCCGGCAGGTTCTTTAAAGACATGCCGCAGAGCCGGAAGTTTTGATAAGGGGAACGGCCTAGTCAATGAATTGTTACATGCCCAGATAAGGCGAATATGATGATCGGGGAAACACCGCACACATTTTCAGATGAGATAATCCGGCAGGGCCGGGTTGGCTTGCTTTGTAATCAGACGGCCTTCAATCCGGCGGATGCGGAATACCTGTTCCAGACTCTGGACCGCCGGGGTAGCCTCAAGCGGCTGTTCGTCCCGGAACACGGTCTGTTTTCAGAATTACAGGATCAGGTAACTCTGGACAGCACCCAGGTATACGCTGCTCTCGGCTTGAGCTGCGAGATAGTCTCACTATACGGCTCCAAGGCAGGCTCCGTCAGACCTGTTCATCGGGAGTTAACCGACCTGGATGCCTTGATCATTGACCTGCCTCATGTGGGCAGCCGCTATTTCACCTACATCACCACCATGGGTTATCTGTTTGAGGAACTGGCCGGTTCCAATTCCTCCCTGGCCGTGTTTGTCGTGGATTACGCCAATCCCGCCGGCAGACAGGTTGAGGGCATACCGTTGGCGGAAGAATATGCCTCTTTCGTAGGGTATAGGGGGATACCCCATCGTTATGGCCTCACTATGGGGGAGCTGGCACGAGTGATCAGGCACGATTTGGGTGGTACGTTTGACCTGCGAATTGTATCCCCTGATTGGCTCGGAGGGCGCCTGGACGCTGGGGCCATTGCGCCCTCACCCAACTTGCCGACCGCGGTGACACCCTTGTTATATAGCGGGCAGTGTCTATGGGAAGCCACCAACCTCAGTGAGGGCCGCGGAACCACCCGGCCGTTTGAAATTTTCGGCGCTCCCTACCTGTCCTGGCCGGATGGGCGGTGGCCAAAGGCAGCGGGCAGCGTATTGCGTCCGGTCCTGTTTATGCCTGTCTTTGATAGATATGCGGGAGAGATCTGCCGGGGGTTTCAGCTGCACCTCACCGGTGAACCATATCATTCCCTGGCCCACTCGCTACGACTTATAAGACACGCCAGGGAGGTGGCGGGTGACGATTTCGGCTGGCGCCCCGGCGCCTTCGAAAAAGGCTCCACCAGGACAGCCCTGGAGGTCCTGGCCGGGGACTCAACCTTGATTGACTACCTCAACGGCCGCTGCGGATACCAGGCAGTGCAGACAGCCCTGGCGGATGGTGAATCTGCCTGGATGAAGAAGACCAAGCCGTTTCTGGCACAAAGGGAACCACTCACCAGAGTATCCCGGTCAGTCATTAGTTAATTACTGTCAAAAGGGTCGCATACTCTAGGTGAGGGCGTGATTAGTTTCCACCTGTACTTGCAGCCTGCACGGCGCCAACTCTTCGACAGCAGTAAATTGCGCCATTCATTTGAGGACAAATGATGACACTGGAAGGTCTTCTGGCAGATAATAAGATAGTAGTAGCTGACGGCGCCATGGGTACCATACTGATGGGCGCAGGGATGCCTCCAGCCAACACGCCGGAAGCAATCAACCTTTCACACCCGGATATCCTGGAAAATATTGCCGCGGCCTATCTGGCGGCCGGCAGCCAGATTATACAGACCAATACTTTTGGCGCATCGGCCACCCGTCTGGCCGAATTTGGCCTGGCGGACCGCACGGTAGAAATCAACACCGCGGCCGTGAAAGCGGTGCGCAAGGTGGTAGGGGAGAAAGCACTGGTATCCGGTTCCTGCGGTCCCAGCGGCAAGCTGCTGGCGCCTTATGGCGATGGCGACCCGGACGACATCAAAGCGGGATTCCGTCGGCAGATGGTAGCCTTGATAGACGCGGGCGCTGACCTGATCTGTGTAGAGACCATGATCGATCCGGTCGAAGCGGAACTGGCCATCACTGCGGCCCGGGAGATTGCTCCGCATATCCCCATAATGGCAACCATGACCTTTGATGAGACGCCAAAAGGCTATTATACCATGATGGGTACCGGTATTATTGAAGCCGCCCAACGGATGGAACAGGCCGGCGCTACGGTCGTGGGGTCAAACTGCGGAAATGGTTTGCGGAAGATGATTGCCATTGGAGGCCAATTTGTGCAGGCCACGCAGCTGCCCGTCATCATCCAGTCCAATGCCGGTTTGCCGGAAATGATCGCCGGTGACACCGTGTTTCCCGAAACTCCCGATTACTTCGGCGCCCTTATCCACGAACTGGTGGAAACAGGGGTGGCCATAGTGGGCGGCTGCTGCGGCACAACTCCCGAACATATCAAATCAATACGGGCAGTGGTGGATGCCCTCTGAGAGCTGCTATCGGGAAGCCTTGGATGCGGAATAATATTGGTTCTTGCAGCCTTTCGCATACAATAAAGCCTTAAGCACCTATTGGGGCGACTCGTTGAGTCGCCCCAACTGGCACATCAATTCCAGACACGAGAGGAATATTGACTCAATCTCCCGTCGGTTCAGTGTCGTCTGGGGTGGTTTCCGGTTTGTCTCCGGCTGGAGCATCTCCCATATCAGTATCAGTAGTCCTACGAAGTATCGACATCTTAACCTGTTTTATGATGCTCTCCACTTCCTTGCCAAATTTGGCCACCAGCAGTTCGTTCAATTGCCTGAATGATAATTCCAGAAGCCTATAGTTTGCCTCCCAATAGCTGGATAAGGCTTGCAACCTTTCCAGTTTTGTGACACTTTGACGAGTCATTTCGCCCCGACCGGTTACAATCCAGTCGATGTTCACATCCTGCTTTGCGAGCACAAATAGCGACCGTAGTGGCAGGTTTCGTTCATCTTGCTCATAGCGCTGATAAGTACGCAGACTGATCCCCAGAACATCGGAAAATTCTGATTGTGTCAGACCGCGGGAATCTCTCAACTCTCGCAGTCTGCTGCCGATACCGGTCATAATAGTATTGGTTATATGTCCGTATGGACGTATATTTATTTGTGATTCAACATAGTTAAACAAAGTCCCACTATTAGTAAAGCTACAACAATAAAGGGTGCATATTGTAATATATAAATAGTCATGGGGGTAGTATTATCCCCCTTTAGTCCACCTGTCTCCGGCTCCCAACGCTACTGGTAACTGCTGGGGACGGGTGGCTTGCTAGATTGGAAGATAGTTCAATTATTGGTTATGAGCAAATGGAAAACAAAGGTCTCAAATGCAGTGAACATTCTCTGCATATACATGGGCTGAGGTGATTCCCTGGCTCACTTTCTTGATTCAGATTCTCCAGCAACGACATATCCAGGCATTGCCGCATTTCATGAAAAGATAATTGATCTGGTAAAGATTAACGACCGGTTGCGGTGACTCGTTGAGCCGCCCGTACCGATGAGCTTCCCTGTCACTGCGAGTCCCGACGTCCCCGTCAGGACGTGGCAGTCTGATTGGCAGTGGGATTGCCGCGGTCGTACCGATCCCGAAGTTTCGGGACAGCACTCCCCCGCAATGACAATACCCTTGCTATCACCTTCCGTTGTAACAATATTGCGGGGTCATAAAATGTGGTTCCATCACAAATTGGACCATTGACAGCCAAATTAGTCTCCAAGAGATACAACTTATGCATGCGGAACTGCCCAAAGGACGCCTGATTTCTCTCGATGCCTTCCGGGGACTCACGATAGCTGGTATGATGCTGGTCAATTACCCTGGCGATTGGTCACATGTTTATGCCCCATTTTTACATGCCGAGTGGAATGGCTGGACGCCTACCGATTGGATATTCCCGTTCTTCCTGTTCATTATGGGGGTGGCCATGCCGCTGTCGTACCAGCGGTTGGAAAAAAAAGGCATAGATAAAAAAACAACCTGGATAAAAATAATCCGGCGGACGCTGGTCCTGTTCGGTTTGGGCCTGTTCTTGAGTGGCTATCCCAGCTTTGACTGGGCGCACATTCGCATACCGGGTGTACTGGAGCGTATTGCAGTTTGTTACTTTGTGGCATCTGCCATCATCATGCTGCTCCCACGTGAGAGGGATCAATGGCTGGCCATGGGCGGGCTAATCTTTCTGTACTTCGCCATCATGTGGGGAGTTAATGTACCCGAATATGGACGGGGTGTGCTGACGCCTGAAGGCAATGCCAGCGGGTACTTTGACCGACTGATCCTGGGTCGTGAGCACCTCTGGCGGGCCAGAGATTACGATCCGGAAGGAACCATCTCGACGCTGCCGGCTATTCTGTCGGTTTTCCTGGGGCTGCAATTTGGTCGGGTCCTGGTTCGCCATCCTGACCATGAAGCACGGTTGAACCGCTGGTTCCTCTGGTCTGCGTCGCTGCTTGTCCTGGGGCTGGTGATGGATAATCTGGTGATCCCGGTGAACAAGCAGCTCTGGACGCCCAGCTATGCGATTCTGATGGCTGGTATAGGCGGCTACCTGCTGGCGCTGAGCTATTGGCTCATTGACGTAAAGGGTTGGCGATCATGGGCGCGCCCCTTCGTTATGATGGGGATGAATCCTCTGTTTATCTTCTGGTTTTCGGGTTTCTTTGTGCGCACGTTGATGATTATCAAAATTACCACGGAGGGTGGAGAAAAATCGCTATGGTCGCTACTCTATCTTAAGGGTTGGGGAGCGCTGCTGCCCGATTATCCGGCGTCTTTTGCTTTTGCCTTATCCAGTGTAGCCTTCTGGCTGCTGATGGGCTGGCTCATGTATAGTCGCAGGTGGTTCATCAAAATATAGGATTGAATTCATCTGGAATACTTGTATAGGAGTATTATTGGTAATCAGGGGAGATCAACCCTTTGAACGCATCCTGATTTCCGTTTAATTTCCACTATCTCATAGATATTTATAAGTAAGAGCTATCAAACGATATCCGGGTTTTTCCGAATCAGTAAGTCGATGCATAAGAAGTTAGCCTTCATAGTGATGATCCTGGCTCTTTACGGCCATCTGTTTGCGGGGAAAACCGGCAAGATCACCGGCCGTGTCAGTGAAGTTGGCACAGCTGAGCCCCTCACCGGCGTTAATGTAATCCTGGAAGATACCCACCTGGGTTCTACTACTGATCTGGACGGCTACTTTGTAATCCTGAATGTCACCCCGGGTATTTACAGCATACGAGCCACAATGATTGGTTACGCGGATGTGAGGGTAACCCAGGTGGACGTTAATATTGACCTGACGACCGAGATAAATATAGAGCTGAGCTCCGAGGTGCTGGGGCTGGAGGAAGTAACCGTTGTGGCAGAGCGTCCCATTGTTATACCGGACGTGGCAGCCAGTGAGGCCCGCATCAGAATTGAGACAATCGACCGTATGCCGGTGGCCAGTTTGACATCGGTGATCGCCCTGCAGGCCGGCGTGGAGGACCTGATCATCAGGGGCAGTTCCAGCTACCAGAGTACGTTCCTGTTGGACGGTCACACTCTGGTGGACGAGCGAAACAATCTACCGTTAACAGCCATCCCGCTCAGCTCCATCCAGGAGGTTAAGCTGAAGAGCGGCGGCTTCAGCGCCGAGTACGGTAATTTGCGGTCAGGTATCATATCCGTAGTGACCAAAGATGGGGATGCGGATCATTATTCTGGTGTAGTTACCATGCGGCGTAGCCCTGCCGCTGCAAAGCACTTTGGCCCATCGATGTATGACACCGATACTTATTTTACCAGACCCTATCTGGATCCTGAAGTTGCCTGGACCGGCACCGATAATGGCGCCTGGGACATGTACGAACAACGACAGTACGTCAGGTTTGGCGGCTATGACGCCATTTCGGAAGCGCTGATCAACGACAATGATCCCGATAATGATCTTACTCCAACAGCACTGCTGCGCCTGTACAGCTGGGAACACCGGCGGCAGGGGGATATCCTGATCCCGGATTATACAGTCGATCTGGGTTTTGGAGGGCCGGTGCCGCTGGTGAGCGCTCTGGCAGGAAACCTGCGGTTCTATTTTGCCTACCGGACAGAACAGGATGCTTTCATCATACCGCTCTCGCGTGACAGCTATAATGATGAAACCATGCAGATCAAAGTCACATCCGATCTGGCATCGAATGTAAAACTGAGTGTCACTGCCCTGCGCCACATTATGGAGTCCGTATCGCCTGCCGCCTGGACAACACCGCCGGATGGAGATTTCCTCAGATACGATGCAGCGGTTGCGGGCCGAGTTTCCGGAAACAATGCTACCAGCGTCTTGTACCAGCCCGGTTACTACAATCCCATGAGCATTGAGCGCACCATGTATGGCGCGAGTCTGTCGCATATTATCAGTGATCGCACCTTTTATGAGTTTTCCATCCAGACCATGAATAACCAGTACTATGCCAGCCGCACAGCTGACCGCGATACAACCAGAAGATATGAGATCGTGCCCGGTTACATGGTTGACGAGGCTCCTTACGGCTATTTCTGGGACGACCAGAACTCGCTGGTGGATGGCATGAGTATGGGGGGCTGGATGGGCTTCGCCTACGATCGCAGCGCGGTTAGCACGTTTGCCTTGAAGTGGGACCTGACCAGCCAGGTTAATCCCATGCATCAAATTAAAACCGGCCTGCAACTCGCCTATAACGATTACAGCATCCATTCCGCCAACCTTAGCGAAGTGCGTTCCACCTGGCAGTACGAGCTCGATTGGGACCGATATCCATACCGTCTGTCGGCCTACGCCCGGGACCTGATCGAGATCAAGGGATTCATTGTCGAGTTGGGCGTGCGGGTGGATCACAGCAATCCCAACGGAACCTGGTATACTCTGAATGAGTACGACGACTTCTATACCGACACTTACGGTCGGTCTCTTGAGGATGACGCACCCCAGGAAGAATCGGCAGGGCAGTGGTATGTGAGTCCGCGCCTGCTGGTATCGCATCCCATTACGGCCAACTCGAAGCTGTTCTTCAACTATGGTCATATGACTCAGGAGTTGCAGGGTGATTTCCGTTTCAAAGTTGACCGGCGGGGTGGTGGATCCGTGCTACGCATTGGCGATCCCACTTTGCCTCCTTCGAGAACCATAGCCTACGAGTTAGGTTATGAAAGAAACCTGATGAACACCATGCTGCTGAGGCTGGCTGCTTACTATAAGGATGTGACCGAACAGCCCAGCTGGATCAGATACTTGAGTTTTGACAACTCGGTAGACTATTTCAGGGCCACGGTCGATAATTACCAGGATATCAGGGGCTTTGAGTTGACCCTGGAAAAGGCTACCAAAGGTATGATTAACGGCTTCGTGAATTATACCTATATGGTCAGCACGTACGGTTACTTCGGATTACGCAATAATTTCCAGGATCCTACCAGACAACAGGATTACCTGTCGACCAATCCGTATCAGGAGAAGCCTCATCCACAACCCTTCCTGAGGGCAAACCTGGATTTCCAGGTACCGAAGGCATTCGGCCCGAAACTGTTGGGGCTGTACCCGGTGGGCGGTTGGAATATCAACCTGTTAGGACTGTGGAAGGCGGGCAGCTATTTCACTTACAATCCTGATAATATAATTGGTCTGGTGGATAACGTGCAGTGGCAGGACTATTACAATGTGGACATGCGCTTCTCCAAAATATTTGAGGCCAATAATACAAGCGTAGAGTTTTTTGCCGATATCAGGAATCTGTTCAAGATCAAAATGCTCAGTTCAGCGACCGCTTTTTCTGACTTCTTTGATCGCGAATTCTATCTCGAGTCGCTGCACCTGCCCTGGGAGGAAGGCGCCCAGCATGGTAGCGACCGTCCAGGCGATTACCGTACCAACGGAAAGGAATTTGTGCCCATTGAAACGGTGGGCGAACTGGGCTCCATGGCTGCCCCGGTAGATCGGGCGATCTACTACAGTACGGCCGGTGAAGAATACACGGACGCCAACGGCAATGAGCAGTGGGATACAGGGGAAACCTATGCCGATCTGAATGGTAACGGCCGCTATGATGGCAGTGAAACCTACTGGCAGCACTCTGATGATGGCTGGCAGCTGGTATCGGATACCTACCTTAACCAGGTGCTGGATAACAAGCTGTATATTGATATGCCCAACCTGGCCGCATTCACATTCCTTAATCCCAGGCAGATCACTTTGGGTATAAGGATCAAATTTTAGTCCTGATATCAATAAGTACTTATGACAATAACCTCACGAATATTCCGTAGCATCCTGATACCGGTCACGGTACTTGCCATGCTTTGCGCGATTGCCATTGAACCCCTTGTAGCGCAGATTCCCAAGAGTACACGCCGCTGGATTCGAGTCGGCTCCCTGCAGCATTTTGTTAGCGCATATGGTACGGAACGGGCCTGGAACAACGTCTATTATGAAGGCATGATCTGGCCGGCCGAATACAAGTTCACAGATACCTTTGTGATCAAGCGAGCCTGGGTAGGTGTCACGGACTTCACCGATGAAAACGGGGTTCCTTGGCCATATAAGGCCACCGCCTTCTATCGTGGTGAGGAATATTATCGCAATACAGCCATGGAACTGCGTCAGGTGGCCAAGTTTGAGCCCCCCACCGTATTTGTCGACGGTAGCAACGTCACTGCTATCTATGCCGGGCAAGTGGATACGGTTGATGCCAACATCAAGCCGGACAGGATCGTCACCAATGTGGTTCGTACCGACATCGGGCTAACCATGACGCGCCGATTTATGGCCTTCAGCCAACAGTACCACGACGACTACATGATCGTTGAGTATACCTTTGAGAATACCGGCAATACGGATGCCGATGATGAGATTGAACTGGAAGAACAGACCCTGACCGGATTGCGCATGGGCAATCTGACACATCACACCGCCTCCCGGGAAGCAGCCACTGTTACCAAGGGCCGTGTGACGTGGGGGGCCAACCAGTGGCAATCCATACGCGGCGAAGACGATAATTATGCCAACTGGCTGTTGGGTGACCCGTCTGGTGATTCGCTGCGTATCGCCTTTACTTGGATGGGTCAGGACCACGAAATGGATATTAGCAGTATCGGTGCCCCCGACACAAAAAAGAGGGGTCGCCTGACAGGCTCCCAACATGTGGGCATCGGTATCCTGCACGTTGATACTGATGGGGCGGACTCGACTGATAATCCCAGGCAGCCCTCCACGATGGGATGGAACGGCAATGATAATGCTCCAGGCATGGGAGCCGTTGACCAGACCTCCATGCGTGAAGCTTACGATATGCTGGCCGGCCAGATGCTCAAAGGGGAAACCTCCCGCATGGACGAGCAGCATATGACCAACGATATGACGCCGCCCAATCCGTTGGCCGATGCCGGTGGAGCTGCCACTATGCTTGGTTACGGGCCGTTTGATCTGGCCTTTGGTGAAAGCATCAGAATCGTTGAAGTAATTATGGCAGGCGGCCTGTCCCGTCAAATGAACGAGCAGGTGGGGCGCACCTGGAAAAGTGGTAGTGCGCCATTTATCCTGCCGGACAACTCCACCACCGATGACAAGGACGAATACAAGAATCAATGGGTATATACAGGCGCCGACTCCCTGTTTAAGACCATGAGCCTGGCACGGCGCAATTATGAGCTGGGCTACGATATACCCCAGCCGCCGCAGCCCCCCCAAATATTTTCCGTCAATTCTGGTGGCGATCGCATCAGCCTGTCATGGCTGCCGGCCGATGGGGTAGAGGGATATCCCAACTTTGGCGGTTACCGGATTTACCGGGCGGTATCCAAGACGGATACTGTCTATGAGGCCATATTTGAATGTGGACCGGACACCGATAATCCGGAAATCGTGCACGAATATGACGACATGACCCCCATACGCGGCTTTTCGTACTACTACTACATAGTCGCCTTCTCAGATGGCAGCCTCAACCAGACCGCTGCCAATCCCCATGGGCAACTTGAGAGCAGCCGTTTTTACACGCAAACAACCAAACCTGCTTACCTGCGCCGTCCGGCTGGTAAGGCACTGGAAGACGTGCGGGTAGTGCCGAATCCCTATTACATCAATGCCCGGGGGTTCCATTCCAGGATGATGTACTACGATCTGCCGGACCGGATTATGTTCCTTAATATTCCCGGAAAATGTACGATCCGCATCTTTACGGAGCGCGGTGATCTGATCGATACGATTGAGCATACGGATGGCAGTGGTGATGAGCCGTGGGATTCAATCACCAAGTACCGGCAAGTGATAGTCAGTGGCGTATACATAGCCCATATCGAAACCCCCGCCGGCGAGTCCATTGTGAGGAAATTTACCGTAATCCGGTAAGGGTGACGATGCGAATCAAGTATCAACATACTCCGCGAGGCAGCACAGCCCGTGATTTTCCCCAAAACCAACGGCCTATCTCCTGGGGCCTGATCGGTCTGCTGGTCTGTTTGTCTGTTGGGATTCCTCTATGGGCGCAAGGGGGTGATCGCAACCTCAAATTAGCCCAGACGGGTAACCAGTTCTTGAGCGTTGGAACTGACGCCCGTACAGGCGCCCTGGCCGGAGCCGGCACCGCGCTTGATCTTGGGGCCAACGCCTTGTTTTACAATCCAGCCGCCCTGGCTAATCTGGAAACCGGTTTAGACATAGCCTTGAACCGCAATAACTGGATAGCGGATATCAGCCACCAATCGATCAGTGTTGCCATCAACCCTTTTGAAGGCCGCTTCGGTATCATTGGCATCACATTCTTCGATGTGGACTATGGAGAATGTCTGGGTACAATGGTCTGGCCCAATGATCAGGGCTTTATCGATACAGGACCCTTTTATCCTACCGCACTGGCGGCTGGTCTCGGTTATGCCCGACGACTGACTGACCGCTTCGCCGCTGGCGGGCAAGTAAAATACGTCGCTCAATACCTGGGTGATGTCTTGCATCCAGCCGACGCGAGTATCGAGATCAGGAGATATTCGTCAGATATTCTCGCCTACGATTTCGGCACACTGTACCGCACCCCCTTCCGCAACCTGGTATTTGCCATGTCGGTACGCAACTTCTCGGAAGAAGCCACTTATGTGCGGGAAAGCTTCCAATTGCCGCTCACCTTCACCATCGGCGCGTCAGTTGATCTGTTTGAACTACTGGCCTGGCAGAACATGGAGCAGCAGCTGCGCCTCTCATTAGATGCCAGTCATCCCCGTTCCCACCCGGAAATTATGAATTTGGGTGCGGAATATCGCCTCCTGGATTACCTGGCCCTGAGGGTGGGCTACCAGACGAATACTGACGAGTATGGCATCTCTGCCGGGTTTGGCATCGAATTGCCACGTTTCGCTTTTGACTATGCCTTCACGCCTGCAATTCATTTTGTAGACATTCAGCGCTTTACGCTACGGTTTTACCTGTGATGAATACGCTATCTTTATTCAAAGTTTCGCCGGCATTACTTATTCTATGTATTGCTTGCACGGAAACGAGTTACCCTGACAGTCTCTGGAATCCGGATGAATCAGAGGCGCCGGACCCGGTAATTACTGCCGTCGAACCGGTGGAAGGAGTACTGGGAGGTGTGGAGGAAATTACTATTTCGGGTGAAAATTTTTCTGATGATAGTGATCTGAACAAAGTACACATCGGCGGCAGCAGGGCGCGCGTACTCTCTTCAACTGCTACCCAGCTGGTTGTGCTGGCGCCTGATCTGGCCGGGGATTCGCTCAAGGTTCACGTTGCTACTATCGGAGCCTATCTATTCGATGTATATGATCCTTATGAATTATTCGACCCGGTCATCAATTACGGCGAGTTCCATAAAACCAAGGACCGGAAGTCCGCCGACGCATTCGGCCTCGCTGTGGATTCGCTTGAAAACCTGTATGTATCCGTCAGTCCCAAGCAAATAATAAGAGTTGATCCGCAAGGCGTGCCGACATTGTACGCGACAATTGATGCATCCAAGTTTGATTTCATGTGTATGGGACCAGGTGGATACTTGTATGGTCTGCTCAGCCAGAAATATATTCTTCGTGTCCTTCCGGAAGGTACTGCTATTGAAGTGTATCAAACGCCGGAAAAGATCATTCAGCTCGATTTTGGAAGTGATGGCATAGCGTATGCTGCCGGTGGCGGAGGGAAAGTATTCCGTCTTACTACCGATGGATCAATCAGCGAGGCCGCCTCTTATCCGTGGGATGTCACGATCAATACTATTCGTGTTTTTGGCGATTACGTCTATACTGCCGGCTTTTTTGCGGGCAATGATACCGTGAACTTCATCGCGGGAATCTGGCGTCACCGGATCATCAGCGGTAATACGCTCCTGGGTGATCCTGAGTTGGTTTTTGATTGGGGTTCTTTCGCCGGGAAATTCGGACCTGTTATTAACGATATGACTTTTACCGGTACAGGGGACCTTTTATTGGCAGCCAGCGAGGAAATCGCACTCTACATATTAAAGGAACCCTACGATCAGAATTCACCGCAGCAATTCTATCCTTTTGTTGGTGAGCTGGAACCTCCCATAAACGCTATTGTATGGGGCCAGGGCAGGTACGCCTATATCAATTACAAGCCGAGCGATGCTGACACCCGCACTGTAAAACGAGTCACAATGACTGTTGATGGTGCACCGTACTGGGGCCGTAAATAGGGCCACGTAAGGGATTATCCGCGCTGGATGGCGACTATTATCGACCACATCCTGTTCTTTTCCATAACTAAATGGTGAATTATCGATCATGAAGATATTTAGATATATATCTGTTGGCCTGCTGATTATTTCTCAAATTAGCGCTCAGACAGACAACCAGGAATTCCGGGCTACCTGGGTGATCACCTGGGAACACATTAATCCCGATGCCTCCACCGAAGCCAACATGACCCGGGCCAAAAACATAATTGCCAACCACGCTGCTGCCAATATGAACGCCATTCTGTGGCAGGCTCGGCAATCGGGAACGGCCTATTATCAATCATCCTATGAACCGTGGGGTTACTATGCCGGTTATGATGATCCCGGTTATGACCCCCTCGCCCTGGCAATTGAAGAAGCGCATGCCCGGGGCCTCGAATTGCACGCATGGTTCAACGTTTTTGCGTCCAGCAGCATTCACGAAGAGGCCCCGGCTATCAAACACCCAACCTGGGTTTGCCATGACGGACACGGTAACCCCATGCCTGCCAAGCGCGCTCTCTCACCCGGTCTGGACTCGGTGAGGACCTATCTGGTTGACGTTGCCATGGAGATCGTCAACAACTATGATATCGATGGTCTGCACCTTGATTATGTCCGCTGGAGTGAGTATACCACTACCACCGTCAACCGCGCCCCCGCACTGGGCAAGGTTATCGGGCAGGAGGAATTCCCCCTGGACGGCATGATTACACAGGCGCAGCTGGAAGCCCTGGCAACAGCGCCCGACCAGGAACGCTACCTCTATGATATTGATCATCCCTTCAATGAAGGTATCCCCGATAGCGCCAACGGGCAGCCATTCCCCAGCTGGGAGGAATGGTGGCGCTGGTGTGTCACCGATTTCGTGCAGACCCTCCACGATTCCATACAGGCCGTGAAACCCTGGGTGCGACTGTCGCCGGCGGCCCTGGGCAACTATAATTGGGGTGGCTGGCAGGGCTATGGAACGGTGTATCAGGATGCGGCTCTGTGGTTCAATGAAGGCTACATTGAGCAGCTGACACCCATGCATTATCATTGGACAACCGGAGCCGGGTTTACGGGTATGTTGACCGGTAATGGAGGGGAGAACTGGAAGGCCTTTATCCAGCCAGGTATCAATGACGGGCGCCTGTTTTCCGTCGGGCCGCCATCATATATCCTGCACGATCAAAATAGATGGGGAAACCACCGGCAGATTGTTGACGCCTGCCGTACCGTCCCGTGGGTAGATGGCTTTCAGTTCTTCAGCTCCGGGCAGTGGGATTTACATCAATACTGGCAGACAGCTTCTGAAACCATATTTCCCACCAGAACCAAAGTCAGGGGTACGGGACCGATAGACCAGCCAGCGCCGGCCGTGCCTTCGATCGCTATCAGTAAAGTTGATTCCCTCAGCTACCAGTTGTCCATCACCCCGGTTATTACCGCTGGCGAGCAACAGTGGCTGGCCCTCTACCGGTCTGAAAGTGCATCTGTTGATAGCTCACGGGATCTCATTGTTGATCTGCAATTAAGTGACAGCACGATCATAGTCACCGATACTTTCACCGGCTTGCAGGACTTCTACGGCCAGTATACTTACGCGGCCACAGCCTTGAACCGCTACTGGGGCGAGTCGGTTGTATCGAGCCTGGTGATCACCGACTCAATCCCTTCTTTCCCGCCAACGGTTGCCTCTACCTATCCCGCGCCGACCGACATCTTGCCGGTGAACGGGGTCATCAGCATTGCCTTCTCCAAAACCATGGACACGACTGCTACCACTGAGCATATCTCGCTGTTGCCGGATTCCCTCGCCTTTGGCGCTGTCTGGACGGAAGACCGCCACCTGCTGTTTATCACACCAGCCCAACCCCTGGCCCATGAAACGGCCTATACCTTATGGATATATGCCGGACTGCGTGATATAAACGGTGTTGCCCTTGACGGCAATGCCGACGGCCTCCCCGGCGACGATTACAGTTTAGCATTTATTACCGAACCACCCGATTATGAGGCCCCTGTTATTGTAACCAGCCGGCCGGCTACACAAGACCCGGACAGCTTTGATGTGGCCGAAATTATTACCATCATTTTCGATGAACAGATTAACCCTGCCACTGTCAGCGATACAATAATACATCTTCTGTCACCCGCCGGCGAAACAGCAAAATACTATAGCGCCACAACTCACGATGATTATAGTCTGCTATCAGTCCAGCCTGCGGTTCCCCTGACGATGAGGACTGAGTACACCCTGGGACTGGATGCAGGCATCAGCGACACCCTGGGAAACACAACCGTAAACACAACCGCAATTCTTTTTGTCACCCGGGCACTGCGTAATGCCAGTACCACAAGCATCGATAATTTTTCCGGTAGCGGCGATTGGAAAGCACCCGGTTGGAGCGGCTCCACCAATGGCATTCTGGCAGGAACCAAATTTGGCTACAGCGCCAAGTTTACTCTACCGGCTGCCTTCCCCCTTAAAGCGGGCGCAATTACCTATGTATGGGATACCGAGCATGACACCACCCTCGACCCGTATATGCTCAGGGAATACCTGGGTGCCAGTGCGCCTAAAAATGTCTCCCTGAGCGTAGACGGCATTCTGCAGTGCTATGTCTATGGCGATGGCAGCGGCAACACCTTCCGCTTTTGCCTGGACGATGGTACTCAGCATGAAGTATCCCGCTGGCTGAATATCGATTGGGTTGGCTGGCGGCTGTTGGAATGGGACCTGGATGATCCGGCCAGTTTTGGCACCTGGCCCGGCGTTCCCGGTAACGGCGTTTTTGATTCGCCCGGCAATATTCACTTCGATAGTTTCCAGCTATCCTATCTGCCGGGAATCTCAAGCCCGGTCGGCGCCATTTACCTCGATGACCTGCGTGTGGTAACAAAGACCACAACGCTGGAGATTGCCGACACCGATCTGCTCCCGGCGCAATTCAGTCTGGGACAAAACTACCCCAACCCCTTCAATCCCACGACCCGGATTCCCTTTTCACTGCCCAGGGCAAGCGTTGTGGAACTGGTGATTTACGATCTGCTGGGCCGGGAGATCATCACCCTGGTTAATGGGAACCTGAATGCGGGCCAATACAGCATTGTTTGGCACGGGCGCAATGGCAGGGGAGTTCCGGTGGCATCGGGGATTTACTTTTACACACTGGTTGCCGACCATAAATCACGACTGATGACGCGCCGAATGACACTGCTTAAATAAAGTGGTGCTGGTCTGTTAAACAGTTCAGAATCTGTCTGGAAAAGCGAAGCCCCGGCTGTTACACCGGGGCTTCCTAATGCACGAAGAATACTTTTGCTTATTTCACAAAAGTCATGCGCTTCGTCAGTGATACAGTTCTGGATTTGATGCGGTAGAGATAAACACCGCTCGCCACAGAATTACCATCACTGTCAGTACCGTTCCAGACAACCCGGTGCGAACCAGACGACTGGTACTTATTCACAAGCGTCTTAACCAGTTCACCCTTCAGATTGTAGATTGCCACACTCACCATTTCGTTTATCGGTAGCAGATACTCAATCGTTGTAGTCGGGTTAAACGGATTCGGGAAGTTCTGGGCCAGCTTGTACCCACGGGCAACGATTGGCTCAGAGCCTTCTTCCTCGATCTCCAGCGTGACCGGATTTGGATTTGTCCAAACGCTCACTATATTATAGTCGAAGTCGGCCAGGTACATGGTATGGCCGTCGGGCCCCCAAGTCGCGCCACGGGGGCTGTAAACCCCGCCCGCGGAGGAATCACCCATGGAAATGCCGAGACTATCGATGATCAACCCTGTCGATACATCAAATCCGTAATACATGCCGCCCTTTTTGCCTGACCAGTCCGGACGCAGATTACCGGCCCACAGGATGCCGTTCCCCCAATCCAGGCAACTGGCCCACAACATAACCGTAACGGTAGTATCCCCACCGGTGGAAGTGGTATCCGGAACATCGTACCAATTACCGAGAGTATCTACCGGCTCGTATGCAGTTACACCGGGCAGATTACTGTGGTAATGGGGGATGCCTATTCCGTTCCAGGTCGATCCCAGATAGAGATCTTTTCCATCGGGAGTCACCGCAAGAGTCCTGCTGAGATGCTTCACCGTATCGATGGCGTTGCCGATAAAATTGAAATCGGTATCCAGTATGAGAAGCGGGTTGCCCTTACTAACATAACCGACATAAATATTGCCGTTATCATCCTGGACGGCTTCAGTCATCGATCCCATTACTGTTGGTGTATATCTATTCATAGCTGCGCCTGTCAGGTAATTGATGCGGTATACCGTTGACCACGAAGTGTAAAGGATGTTGCCATCTCTATCCACACTTATCCCCTTGCCGCTGCCATTATGTACACTTCCGGCATGCAGGGTGTCTAAGGTGCCATCTGCAAATACCATAACTTGAATTGGCGAGAAGGACACATGATTACCATCCGGGCCCAGCACATAGACAGGCCTGACATTTATTGTATCCCCTGCGGCAGTAAAGATGGTATCTGTTGCCAGATCGCCGTGCAGGGCGAGCCAGAAATTACCATCAGGCGCACGCACAACCCCATGAACGCCAGTGGCGTTGCTCTGCGGCGCCTCGAAGTCGATTAGCAGCCTGTCAAAGGTCCAATCGTCGGCCAGAACCTGGCTCCACGATCCAACCACGAGGGCCGCAATTATTAACAATCTATTCATTTGTTTTACTCTCTCTTTTGTTGTTGTTGATTGAATTAAGGGTGGATTTCCACCACTTTGATCCAAACCTTGATGAGACGCTATTGTCTCCCGTAATATGGTGCGCCCAGCTTGCCAACGTTCACTTTCAGGATCCGTCGATCCGACTCTCCCCTGCGGTTGACATACAGGTTAATCCCATTACCCCAGCACATGTGAAAGGTCTGCGGTGTTAGAGCGCGCGGATATAATGGCTCAAATTTACCTTCAGTATCCATAGTGACGATAGCATTCCCAGAGGAGGTACCAATATACAGCGTTCCCCCGGCATTAAAATTGATAGACTGAATACTAGCAGGACCGGCGCCGGTATATTCGGACCAGTCGAGAACCAGCTCATTTAGTCCCAGGTCACCCTCAGCCGACTCGATGGCATTGCGCCAGATACCCTGCTGGACCGCAGTACTGTCATCGCCGCTGTAATTACCCGCAATATAGACATAGCCATCGAAAACACGCAATGATTTTAATCGGGTATCGGAATAGCTGGCGACAGTACGGTTTGAGCCATCCGGTTTCACGGCATACACAGCATTGCCGCTTCCTCCCGCGTAGAGTATCCCATTCTGGTCAAAATCCAGATCGTCAACGCCGCCCGGTACGATAGCAAAGAGTGCATCACCACCACCACCAGCAGGCATTTGGAATATATAGGGCAGGATATTTACACCGAAAAGTGCTCCACCAGGGCCAATCTTCATGGCATCATACTTTTCCACTGTCGTATGCCCATAATGTGTGGTGTCGCCGTTGGTAGCTACGCGTAATACCAGTTTACCGGCCATTGATATGTAGACATTTTCATCGACATCCACCGCCAAACCGAAAAGGTCGTCAAAATCGGTGAAACTGCCTACCCGAGGCGCTACATCTACAAGTGTAAACGGCTTGTTATATCCAGCATAATAGTCGGCGCCGATTACCGTCAGTTTAACGGTTGCTGAATCCATTATCAGCAAAGGTGTTTCCACTGTAAGAATAGTATCAACAATTGAGAGTACTTTGACCGGTGTACCACCGATATTCACGAGATTTTCCCAGATGTTAGGTGAAAAATTATCACCATAAATGATTATGTCGCCTACTCCGGCAAAGATACTGTCCGGCGGGTCAAGCCGGTTTATTACAGGTTCATCTCGATCATTCTCAACCGGTGGTGGCCAGGCGCCGTTAGGGGGAGCGGTTTCGTCGCAGGTGGTAAAGAATAGCGAGGCCAAAAGCATAAGCGCCGCCACTCTGATGACATGTGTATCAAAGGTAAAGATATAATATTTCCGTGTCTTCATTCCCAACCTTTTACCTGATTCTCGCAATACTTGCGTTAAACACTCAGATTCCAAATCGTAATGTGAATCGCTGCACATCCCCCAGCCTGCTTACGGGCCAGTAAGCGTAATCAATCCTGAGGCCAAAGGTATTTACGCCAAAACCGAAAGTGAGACCCCGTTCGTCATAGTTGGCCAAATAACCTCCACGTACGAACAGAAAATTGAAGAAGGAATACTCAATCCCGGTGTTGACCTGCTCGGAAAACGAACGGGGATGGGCCGCGTCAACACGCAGCAGCAATGATTGGCCGCCCTCAGGCAACGATAATAATTCAAAGAGGTTCATTGCCAACCCCAGCCGGAAAGTGAGGGGCAACTGGAATGATTCCCGCTCAAACTTGATCTCATTTGAAAAGTTGCGAATGGACATTCCAAAGGTCAGGCTTCTGAAACCGGTCCTGAAGATAGTGCCGAAATCGTAAGCCGTGGCAGCTGCCAGGTTCTTTGTTGAGACAAGTTCATCACCAGCCGGAAGCGTATTATTGCCCAAATACTGGCTCGCAACTTTTATCTGGCCTCCAACGGAAAAGCGGTCTGATATGGCCCGGGCGTAGCCAAAACCGACTGCTAACGCTGTGGGCTCCTGTAAGCCGGTCTCGATGTAGCCGATCTCATTAGCCCAGACCATAGTACCTTCAATAGTGCCATAATCAACAGCCTGGACACTGATACCAAACACACCAATCGACGCAAATGGCGGTTTGATCGCTATGGAAAAAGCGTCATGGTTGATATCGGCAATCCAGCGATTACGACTTACCGCGAAATCAAACCGCTTATCCATGTTTGCCATACCGGCCGGGTTAAAGAATAGCGCTCCCGATCCCCAATCAGCAGTCGTCATGGCGCCACCCATACCTGCCGCCCTGGCATCGGGCGAAACGCTGAGGAATTGGAAACCGGTCTGGCCGAGTTTTTCCTCGGCCAGGCCAAATGAGCTGATCAGCAGTAAGATTATTAACACTAATCTTTTATTCACAGTATACTCCAACAAACAGAATATTCACTCAACCCTTTTTTAGGTTATCCCATTAATTCTCAACTAAAGCTACTCTGATTCTTCCGCTCTCTTCCGGGATCGATAGACGAATCAGGAAGGACTCCGCTGAGGGCTGAATCACGTGCCTTGATTTAACAGCGGGTACCGGTTCCTTCAACTTGGAATTCGGATTGGTTACGAATACTATACACCCGGATATCAGCCCCATTTCCATATCTACCGCCGACGCGTCCACTACTGTACCGGGAGATTCGATCAGTTGGACATCTGTATATTCATTGGTGTAGAAGACAATCTCACTAGTAGTACCATCCGTATCATACCAAAGATACGTAGGTTTATTCAAATCTGGGTGCTTAAGCGAAATGGAAGTGTCTGCAATTACAGCATCCGCTAATGATGCCAGGGAATCGTAAGTTGCCGTGATGAGCATTTCAGTCAGGGCACCCACCTGTAAATTATCCAACAAGGAATCACCCAGGGTTTCATGAACGTGGGAGTCAACCAGATTACCCATGAATATGTTATTAAGGAGAAAATCGATAACCTCTCTGGCTTCTATCTCGCCCAGCAGAGAATCGCTAAAGTTAGCTGACAGCAATGAATCAATCAGATTATTGAGCGCCGTAGTGGGGAGTAATGAATTGACCAGGTAAGTAACCTGAAGCGTATCAAGATCTGATGAATCAAGATTAATCACCTGCAACAGGTCAATAACGTTGTTTACTTGGCTTTGATCAGATACCAAAGTATCGAAGATCGCGGAATAGTCATTTGATACACCAGAAAGCGTAATTGACAGGGTATCGTGAATCACCGTGTCGATGACCACCGAATCGGGATCGCCTGTATCGATATACGTGGTATCGTGGGATATGAGGGGCCGCGTGATCAGTTCGCAGGCGCGCTCATCCATGACGCTCATCTCCACGTCTAAAGTATCCGATTGATAGTTATCCGGCAGAAACGCTTCGCATGACATTATCGCTATCATGGCAGCGAGTGATACCGGAAATAAAATGACTCTAAATTTTACCTTAGACATTACGGGCTCCACTTAATGCAATTATCTAACGACGATGAATTTCTTAATGATCGATTCACCTTTTTTAATCATTATCCCTGTCTTCGGATCGGGCCAGTCCCTTGATGCTTCTATGTGGGCAATATACAGGCCACTGACCACGAGCTGATTAGATGAGGTGACCAGGTCCCAGGCTTCGTCACCACTGGCATCATCATGCTCGACGGTTTGAATCAGGTCTCCCCGTTCCGTATAGATCCTGATAGTGCAGTAGGCAGGCGTATTATAGAACATGATCCGGTTGGGGCCGCTGCCAGCAAATTGCAAACGATAAGCTCTAATGTTGTAGGGATTGGGAACAATCCTGATACCTTCCAGAGGTGAGGAGGGCGCCCGCTTCAGCGAAGCCGGCTCATTGGTCATGGTCCAGAATTTGCTGCTTACCAGGGGCACTCCCGGTTGAATATCGTTGGTACTGCCGTCATCAAAGGCGACAACGTAATAGTAATAATCAAATCCTCGAACAGGGGAAGTGTCGATGAACTCCGTGACGATTTCGGGATTGGCTGTACCTGCACCGCAGGCAAAAACTTCAGTGTAACTAGTGTCTGGTTTATCAATAGTTCGATATACCTTAAAGCCAGCCACATTATCAGGGATACCACCATCATATTCCCAGTTTAGCGCGATCTGATCCCCGCCAGAGTTCACTTCAAATAGGCTGGGCGGGCGGGGAGGCTCAGGTACTATCAGATCAGCCTGGAAATTTGCAACAGCCCGCTCAAAGGTTTGGACCAACGAATCCTCCCCGGTCCAGACCCAGGCGTTCTTGTAATAATTTTTATCATCGGTAGTGCCGCCACCTACCTTGGATGGCAATGGGCCACCACCACCGGCCAGCCATTTGGCGCCAACCTGGTAGACCATTTCCCGACTGATACCGGCGACACCTTCCGCCACAACGATGCGTATGGTATCACCAGGTTCCAGTGTATACGGTCCAAAGCCCTGCCCGTGGGAGTAGCCGCCGGGATTGCCTTCACCAATTCGCTCATAAGTATCCAAAAAACCTTCGCATTCAACTGGATTGGGACACCCGGCATCATCGGCTTGACGCAAAGTGGGGTGACCTGCCGTCATGGCAAGGTACTCCGCCGCCATCTGTTTATCGTTGAATTGGCTGTTATTGGACGTTATCGGAACGTCCGATTGCAGATACATGGTGGTAGATGGTTGTCCCAGGTCATCAGTTGGATTTGACGGAGATGTATCGGCATGCAGAGTGATTACACCTACATACTGTGAGGCTGCCAGATGGCCGTCCGTGTCCCAGGCCGGGGCGCCAATAATGTCGTAGTTCGTCTCTTGGCTGTGTTTGCCCATCCAGGTGAACTGCATCCTGAAGGGGTCACCTGTTACCGGGTGGGTAAAGAACATGTCATTGACTGCGTTGTGTCCCCATGACGCGGATTGCGGTGTGACATTAATACCGTAAACACCGGCCTCGCGGGTGGGCGAATAGCGGTATTGGTAGAATACAACGAAATCCTCCAGCGTTTGTGTCTCTACATCACCGGCGCTGTTGATTATGCCGGTATTGATAAATTCGTATTCGCTGATGAAATAGTTGTCATGATACTGGTTTGAAAAGGCGTAGACGCGTCTGATATAGGATACCCCCAGCGCAGTATTACCCGTATTATAGATCATGCGGTCGGCTATCAGGTCCTCATCAGGGGGTTCAGTGACCTCATCCATGCCATACATCATTTCCGAGCCGGGCGTCTTGTCGACATATACATTAGTATGCGGGAAGCGCCCGTAGAGCTTAAAGTCCTTAGGCATGATCTCGCGTGTATCATCCAGAATCCGCGGTCCCACATGGACAACTTTGACGGCGAAAGTCTTGTCCACATTGTCGTCATAATAGTTCTTGGCGCCCAGCCACATGGCCTTGGCAGCCTGCGTATCCTGCCATTTGTATTGGGCGGGCCAGCGCAAACCGTCCTGCTGGTCAGCTTGCAGGCCCGTACGCCCTATCTCGCGCTCGATACCGGCGTTGGAAAACCAGGAATGCAGATTTCCAATTGCCAGCCAGGTGGTCTGTTCACCTCTAGCTGAAGTTGTCAGAAAGAAACCGCCAATCAGCAGCGGCATTAAAATATGGTTCGATATCCGTTTATAAATGTTCATTAGACTCTCAGCTTATATTCCGTGTAACTGTCAGGCTGATTATAGTGCTCGTCCCAGGTTGTTATCTAAGATCAAGGGAAATGTTAAAGCCAAAGTAGATATCCCTGGGATTAAGGAATGTGAAATAGGTCTGGTTGGGCATATCAATATATGCCTTGGTATCCTTGATTTCCTTAATCCTGCCCATATCGGCGGCAACCCAGCCACCGTTGTAATCAGGCCGGAAATACTGTTCCGTTGTGGCATCGTAGACATACATTTCGCGTCCCGGTCGGATATCGTCAGGCAGAATATAGTTTTCAATGTTACCGGTATATTCCATGGGCACAAAATCAACGTTCCGGTCACGTACGTCACCCGGTTGATCGCTGCCGGGAATACCGTGATAATCCCGATCACCGATCGTCAGCTTGTCGGTAACGCTTTCCGGGAGTTGGAGCGAATAGATGTAATCGTTGTAATCGTACACGTCGTAGAACGACTCACCCGAGAAATTCTTGAAATTGAACACATTGGATACGTCCACGAAGAGAGTGGCCTTAACCTGTCCCAGCCTGATGGATTTAGCTGCTTTCAGGTCCACGTTCTGATACGGTTTCCACCGCAGGTTATACGCCAGGCCCCGCACCTTATTCGGATTCCAGGTAAACCAGCTGCCGTTGGTCCAGAAGCCGATGAAGTTTACCAGCCAGCCTCCCAGCAAATACTGATTTGCTATGGCGGGACCGAAGTCTTGCGGTGTAGTTAGGGTCAGCAGGCCTTTGAAGCGCGGACGGGGCAGCGGTCGCGAATCGAAGGGGGGATTTTCCCGGATGTAATCCCGTTGTTCCGAAGGGTTTTCATATATATTAGTTGTACCATATATATCCGTAATGCCGAAGTGGCCGGAGGTATTAACCCGGTATTCGTAGTTTACTGAGCCTTGAACCCAGTCGCCAAAATTCTTGGCAAGCTCCAATTCAAAACCGCGAATGTCTTCATAGCTGTTACTGGTCAGCTGCCGATAATTTACATTGCCCTTGATATTGATATAGCGGGCCCAGTCCTGCTGGTTGGTGACATCCTTATAGTAGGCAGTCAGATGTAACAGGTATTTCCCGATAGCCTGATCAAAACCGATCTCATACGAAATGGTTTTTGCCAAGGGCATGTTTGGGTCGCCGAACTGGCTCATCTTATCATCGAGGGGATTTCTGCGCACCTTGAAAACCTGCTCGGCCGTTGGTACCTGGCGGTTATGGCCGTAGTTGAAATACAATTTGGAATTCACCGTAATCGGATGAGATATGCCCAGACGGGGACTTGCGTACCAGCTGCCTTCCGCCTTGGTTGTAGGAATCTCGTCTTCCTGGTCCTTGGAGAAGGCGGAGGAAAAGAACTCCTGGTCAAATGGGCCTTCTTTAGGAGCGTACCAGTCACCATTCGGATTAATGAAATCAGCATTCAGACCGAGATCTGCGATAAAGCCCTTGGCCTCAATCTTATCCTGTACATAGAACATGAGCCGGTAGGGATTACGCTCAAAATCGGTCCAGAGGTTACCATCGGGCAATGCCAGATTCTTCATACCGTATCGCAGGTTGAACTGGTCGTAAACCAACTCACTCCCGGCTCCGAGCTGGTGCATGTGGCTAACCTGATTGGTATAGTTGAAACGTGCGTAATAGGTGGCATATTTGCTGGAATCCCGGGAAGTTGACGTGGAACCTCCCATTCCCATACCATCGCCAAGGGCAAACACCGGCGATGATTCAAAACCGAACGGCGCCTGGTCAAGATACACACCGGGATAGATTTCCGTCGTATCGGCAGTTCGTGAGCTACCTGGCCCGGTATGATACTGTTTCGCTGTTCGTTGGATCTGCAAATTCCAATAAGTTTGCGCACTGACTTGACTGGTGAGCTGGGCTGACAGGACATTTTCATCAACTCTCGTCCGCGCCCAATACTCATTGGTATACAGCCTCCATGACAGGGTGTGGCCGATCCGGTCCAGAGTGGCGGCTATACCACTGGCGCTATTCATGTAGCTGGTGCCACCCACTCTATCAAGCGTTGTTGCAAGTATCTGGGTTCTGCGACTTATCAAGGTCAGCTTCTTGGTTGGAGAGATATCGGCGTTAATCTTCAGATTAAATGTATTGTCGGTCAATCCGTACTCGATACCGATGACCACCGTGCGCTGATCGTCCCACCCTGCGCCGACAGCAGACGGTCCAAGCGGTTCCGTAGCTGATACCGTGTCGTATAACGAGACGTTGTGCGATGTCCTG
>DAOWIJ010000236.1 GCA_030640955.1 Fidelibacterota bacterium | reverse complement strand
GCTATATGCTCTTGCCTCCCTGGATTTATTAACTTCCGCCGATGGTCAAGCTGCTCGACATCTATATCCTGAGAAGGTTTGTTGGCATCCTGTTCGGTGCCCTGGTGGCCTTTGTGGTGGTGTTCCTGGTAGTGGACGTGGTGGAGAACCTGGACCACTTCATCGACGCCAAGATGCCCCGCAAGGCAGTGCTGGGCTATTATCTTTACTCCTTGCCGTGGTTTGTTTCCATCGCCCTGCCCATGGCAACCCTGCTGGCCACCTTCTTTTCCATGGGCACGCTGAACAAGCGCAACGAGATCACCGCCATGAAGGCCTCGGGACTGAGCATCCGGCGTATCGGGCTGTCCCTGCTGATGGCCGGAGCGGTAGTGTCAGTGGGATCGTTCTTTTTCGACGACCTGCTGGTAACCGCCGGCATGCGGGGCAAGGCCGAGATGCAGAGCCAGTACCTGACCCGGCAGTACCGCCGCAAGCACAAGGTGATCAAGAAGAATATCTTCCTGCAGCAGTCCCCCACCGAGCACATCGCCATCGACCGTTTTGATCACCGCAAAGCCCGGGCCATCGGTGTTTACGTACAGCGCTTCGGCAACGGCCGCCTGGTGGAGCGCCTGGATTTCCGGACCCTGAACTGGATCGACGACCTGCAACAGTGGAAAGGGGACGATTACGCGTTGAGAAGATTCGACAGCCGTGCCGATACGGCCATCTCCGCCACTCAGGGCAATGATACCCTGATCACCCTGAACCTGACACCGCTGGACCTGATGAAAATGTCGGTTACGCCCGAGGAAATGCGCTACAACGAACTTAAGGAGTTTGTAGCCGACCTGATCAGCAATGGCGTCGATCCCACCCGCTGGCAGGTGAACCTGCACTTCAAGGTGGCTTTCGCCTGTACCAGCTTTATCATGGTGCTGTTCGGGCTGCCCCTGAGTGTCGGTAAGCCCCGGTCCAGCCTGGCTTTTGGCGCCGGTATGAGCATTTTCGTTATTTTCGGCTATTACGTGGCTATCAAGCTGGGGCAGTCCTTCGGCTTCAAAGGGGTGCTTGACCCACTGCCATCGGTGTGGATTCCCAACCTTATCTTTTTATCCCTGGGATTTTATCTGCTGATTCGTCAGCGCAGCTAACCGCGCCACGAACGGATCAGCGTACGAAGGTCAACCCCATGGAAAGGGATAGACCTTTGGCGGTGTGCAGCCAGAAGCCGTTGTTGAGGGCCAAGGCCATATCGTACTGGAGAAAGCCCTTGTGCACCCCGAACCCGACGGCCAGCTGCTTGTTGTCGCGGCCCCCGTAACGGAGACCCATCCTGATGGGGAATGTGGGTGGCGCCAGCAGTTCAATACCCAGGCCCAGCACCCAGCCGCGCGACGCCCACAAGCGGTCCTGAAAGCTGGTGGACAGGTCAACTGATACACGGCCTACTTCGGGGATTATCCGGGAACCGCCCATGCGGAAGATGGCGGGATAATCGGTCACGAACGACTTGGGATTGACGGAACTCAGGTCACGGCCTTCAGATCTCACCAGCCCTGAATCGGCGGATTCAAAGACGGTGTAGCTTTCCTTGTTGAACAGGCTGTCCAGCGGCACCCCCTGGAAGCCCTCCATGGTTACGTCATTGGCCTCGAAAGTATAGAGGAAATATTCGTTCTCCCGCCACGGCATGAGGCCCAGCACCATATCACCCATGAGGTCCTTGGTGAGGGACGGCCCATGCCAGCGGATGGCTCCCATGGCGTTGATCAGGGAAATCCCAAACTGGAAGCCCTGAATATCGCCGGTGGCAAACCCCAGGTCCAGACCAAATCCGGAGCCGCCCACCGCCTGGCGGAACAGGTAGCGACCACTACCCTGCAGGCCCTCGATTTTGGTATTAAAAGTGCCCCAACTTGAATCGGGATCTACTCCCAGATAAAACAGTCCCTGGAGATATTTCAGGGTAATGCCGAAGGCGAAATTGCCCGTGGGCATAGCCAGACTGAACCCCCATTCGGCGGCGCCGATAATTTCTTCTTCCAGGCTCAGATCCAACTCCTGGTCGATAGTATTGCCTTCCAGCATGAGCTCCATCAGCGCCTTGGGCAGGCCCATATCGCCATACACAACTATATCACTGGTATAGGCCGTGGTGCCCCGCGCCCAGTTCAGACCCGGCATGGGTAGATGGAAATCGGTATTAAAGCGGAAGCCATCATCGGGCATATCATCAAGGAACTTGTCCTTGTCCACGTAATCGCTGGCGATGGGATCGATGAAGTCCGCGCCGTTTACCAGGTTGTAGTTGTTCACGGACAGCAGATTGTTGGTCAAGCCAAAGGTGAACCCGAATAGATTGATGCTCAAATCCTTCTCTGACAGCGCCAACCGGGCCGGATTGTGCCCCACCGCGTGGATGCCTTCCGCCGTACTGACGGTTGCACCCCCCAAGGCCAACGACCGGGGGTCGGCCAGCGGGTCCTGGGCCAGCAGCGTACCGCTTAACAGCAGTATGATCAGAATGGTCACCGTGTTTACCGGGAATCTCATGGTTCACGGCGCCAGTACGGTTTTCCCTGGTGTGCGCTTTTTTCCGGAAGCCCCTTGCCGAGGCTCAATGCAGCGCTGGTATCTTCGGCGACGGTGACGTAAAACTTCAGCTCAACCGGATCAATGTAGTCCTCGGGATCGTCATCGGCGGTGATGGTGATTTGCGCCGATCCAACGCCGATACCGGTGACAATCGCCAGTTGCGTGGTTCTGAGTGAATCGGGACGTACATCAACATCGGCGATACCGGTGTGGTTGCTGCTGTGTACCAGCTCCAGGTCATTAACGGTGGTAACCCCGTCTGAATGGGTAAACACATTACCCAGATTGACGGAGACTGTGTTACCGACGGTAACCGTCCGGGCGCTGACTGCGCCTACCGTTATCTTTGTCGTATCCCCTTCCGGCGGCGGCACAAAAATGTCACTGGAAAGCTCAAAGGTGATATAGGCCGCGAAATCGATGGAGTTGGTAGACTGGAGCGTCCGGGCGCCATTCGTCTTGTAAAAGGTAATCAGCGGCTTGAGATAGAGCGGCTTTTCCGAGGTAATCCAACGCGCTCTCTCCGCATCCAGCAGACTGACCTGGGTTGTATCACCCGGTTCGGTTACATATCCCTGTTCGTCGACAGTAGCCGGTGGCGGTAGTTCCATATCGAACATACGCCCAACCCAGAAAGCCGGCTGGTTATCACCCGGATTGGAGAAAAATTCTATCCTTCTGGCCCGGTTCCCCGTCCGCAGTGTCACTTGACCAGCTTGGGTTTCCTCAGGATAATATACTATATGCGAAATACCGGTAATCGAATCGGCGAGCAGGGCACTGTTCAAATTGTCGTAAATGGTGGTGTCGTAGGTGGTATACACCGTCTCCGGGACCTGCGCCACCAACTGGTCTAACTGGTCAAAAAAGATGGGGAACAGGGTGGAATCCGAAATCAGCATGGAGACGCTGCCGCCGATGGGGAAATTGGTGGTGATTTGCGAGGTCAGACTGGATGACAGCAGGGCCATTTCGATCTGCCCGCGCGTGCTGCTGTCCATGGTGTCAATGGGTGTGGCATCGACCGGCAGGAAGGTCACGGGCTGGGGCAGTATAAACGCGAAGGGCGCGATCAATTCGAAAGTGCCCCAGACCGACGCCCCCAAGTCCACCTGGCCTTTGCCCTGAATCAGGGCTGCCCCCCCCACTTCGAGAGTATCCGGGGCCATATTCAAAACATCTACAATCGACTGGCCTTCATTGGCTACGACAGCATGCAAATCGTCCTGGTCATAGGTCGTATCGCCCTCAGCCAGCCAGTAGGTACTGACACTGTTTTCATTCAGCACCACCACGGTGTAGGCCGGATCACCGCTCCAGCTTTTCGCACCGGGATAGTTTACCGGCGCCAGAATGGGAACCACTACACTGTCGCCGCGATCATTTTTACCCACGAGTTGCAGAGCCAGATTAACCGGTAATTTTATCTGGTTGTATAAACGCAGCTCCAACGAGAGGCGGTCGAACAGGAAACCGTCAAAGCCCGTGGGAATGTCCGCAATTGAGGTCGGTACGGTATCAAAAGAGATTAAGAAGTTCCCCTCGATTTTGGCAAATTGCATATCTTCCACATCGAATGTTACCCTGAACTCGCCCATGGGCAGTCCATCCAGCGGGATGATCACATCCTTCTCCTGAATCACAGCTTTCACGATGATTTCAAACTGGTCGATGGCTTCGCCGCCCGGGTCCAGGAACCAGTGGCCTCCCAGATCTTTGACGTCGGCTGTATCCGGCGCGCCGTTAACCAGGAGATAAGGACCGAAGACCAGGCTGTCACTGCCGAGGGAGTCGGAACTGAAATTGGGAAAGATGATCTGCAGATCAATATCAAAGGGCAGCCGGTTGCGTAAGCCAGACAATGAGACCTCATTAACCGGATCAACCATTACGGTATCCTTCAGCAGACCTCGGATAATCTGAATATCTTCGGGCAGTTCAACGGGAGGTGGAGAGACATCCAGATCCATCGCACTTTGGGCAGTAGTAATGGCCAGGCTGTCTACCCCCCCTACGACAAGGCCAATAGTGATTTCAATCTTGGGATCAGTATCGGCCAGTACGGTCACGGTGGTATCCGCGGTGGGCAGAGCCAGGCCGATTACCATTGACAGGCTGGCGCCCAGTTTTCCGGAAGCCAGATCGGTAGTGTCAGCATACGTGTCTCCGGAACCCAAGCCGGTTGTATCATGGCTTTCGTACAGCAGGGTATCGGCGGCTGGATCCAGACTGAACAGTTCAATGCTGACGGAGTCGATAGCGGTGGGGAAATCGTTGATTACCGAGGTAGCGAATTCGCTGACACCGGGATCGGCCAGCAGCTGGACATAACGAACCTGTTTGATGAAAGTGACCGCACTGGCCAGACTGGCCGTATCCAGGACCTGAAAGGGGCCCGCTTCCTGGTCGAGGCTGACGGTATTTACCAGGTC
>DAOWIJ010000010.1 GCA_030640955.1 Fidelibacterota bacterium | reverse complement strand
GGACGGGATAAAGTATGGCCAATGACGCTCCTGGGATCATCGTAAATGCCGTTATGTCTGCCAAGATAGCAGGCGTCGTGATAGATCACCGTTTCATCTGATGTGTTATTGATGACCAGCCTGCCGCTGCCCAGCAGTTCAGCGATATACTGTGAATGATGCACCACATTCCAGTCGACCCCCATCTGCCGGTAATCTCGACCCAATGTCTGGAAGCAGTGGGGACAGGCGGTCAGGATGCGCTCGAATTTATACTTCCCGATAGTCTCCATGTTCCGTTGAGCCAGGGTCTCGTAGGCGTATTCTTCACCCAGGCGGCGGGCAGAGTCACCGGTGCAGGTCTCCTCGGTACCCAGGACGGCAAAGTCCACCTTGGCGGTGTGCAGTAAGCGGGCAATCTGGCGGCTGATTTCCTGGTTGCGTGGGTCATAGGCGCCAGCACAGCCCACCCACCAGAGCAGCTCCACCTCCTGTTTGTCTGCCATGACCGGTACTTCGAGCCCCGCATCCTGCGCCCATTTGAGACGATCATCCTGGGGGAAGCCCCAGGGGTTACCCATTAGGGTCATTTTTTCGAGGGGCGGGGCGGCATCGATTGGCGGCTGGCCTTCAGACAGTACCAGGTAACGGCGCATATCGATTATAGTCGGTACATGATCAATCAGCACAGGGCAGACCTCCATGCAGGCGCCGCAGGTCGTGCAGGACCAGAGCTCAGCAGTTGAAATGGCCCCACCCATCAGGCCATTTTCAGCCCCCTGATTAACACCTCCGGCGTACAGATCGGCCCTCAGGTCCTGCATGATTTTCATCGGTGACAGGGGCATACCTGCTGCATAGGCAGGACAGACCGACGTGCAGCGGGCGCACTCGGTGCAGGCCTGGGCATCCAGAAGCTGCTTCCAGGTGAAGTCAGACACCTGGCCCGCGCCCAGCACCAGGTCGTCCTCTACTAAATCGGGATCATCCATCAACTGAGCAATGTTCATGGAACGCAGCTCCCCGCGCTCCTCGTTGGAAGTGAGGGCCACGTTCACAATGCCGATAATGGCATGATACAGTTTAGTCCGGGGTAAAACAGCGATCAGTGCCAGCGCCAGGAAAGCGTGGCTCCACCATAACCAGGGTTGCCACCCGGCCCACTGTTGTCCATCGACGAGCCTGCTTAACGAATAACCTATAATGGAAGCCGATGCGGTCGACGGCGTTTCGATTGCCAGACGGGCTGCTTCGGTAAGGAAACCGCCGACCACCAGCAGCAGGAGCACCAGCAGCAATCCGGTATCGCCCAACAGCAAACCACGCCCCCTGAAGGCGTTATGAGGCAGCAGCTCGGGTCTGTTACCGCCATGGCGGCGGATCAGGGCCATTACGATTCCCACCAGCATTAACAGGCCACCCAGATCGTTCAGGGCGGCGAACCAGGGCGTATCCTTGACTGGAAGCCAGGCGGTAGAGGGGCCGCGTTCGACGATAAAATCTACGGTAGTGGCAAAAAACAGCTCGATAAAACCCCAACCCAGGCAAAAGTGCATTACGGTGGCGTAGCTGAAGCGGCGTGAGGTTACCCGGCTTTGCGCCAGACCGAAAAGCAGGCCGTTACGGATCATGGTGAGCGGTTTTACGGTTCGCGGTTCCGGCCGACCAACACGGACGGCCAGCGCCCTTCGAGAGTTGTACAGGAAATAGAGGATTGACAGGGCGGCGAAGAGATAAAACAGTCCGGGAGTGTGCAGGGCCGGGCCTTCAGCCATGGAATCAGCCTCCAGTCAGTTAACGGGAATCAAGCCTTCTGGCGTTCTGCAAGAGCTGTGGTTAGCTGTGGTATAATTTCGAACAGGTCCGCAACCACGCCATAGTCGGCGATCTCGAAAATGGGGGCATGGGCATCTTTATTGATAGCCACAATGCAGCCTGAGTTCTTCATGCCTACCTGGTGCTGAATCGCCCCGGAGAGGCCTACGGCCAGATACAGTTTGGGTGAGACGGTTTGACCTGAGCTGCCTACCTGGCGATCATGTTCGAGCCAGCCGTAATCGACCACCGGCCGCGAGGAAGCCAGCTCCGCGTCCAAAACTGCCGCTAGTTCGTGTATGATGGAAAGCTTGGCTTCTTCGGATATGCCCCGGCCTACCGAGATAATACGCTCAGCATGGCTCAAGTCAATGGAGTCTTTGGTATCCTGGAATTTCTCTCCCGGCCGCACGTGCAGGGTCACTTGTGAAAGGTCTACCTCCATAGCCCTGATCGAAGGGTTCCCGTTTTCCAGTTGATCCGCACGGTAGGCGCCCGATTGAAAAGACACGATCACCTGCTCGGCGGAGGTAACTACATCGGCGTTAATCTTGCCTTGAAATACCTGCCGGACCCAGATCAGTTCAGGATCTATGTGGTAGCCGATACAGTCGCTCACCATTGGGCAGTTACGCTGTCCAGCCAGTCTTGGCAGCCAGTCCCGGACCTGATAGGTATGTCCCGCAATCATAATGTCGGGAGACTCAGTTTTCATCACGGCATCCATGGCGGCGACAAATAACTCTGGTGTATACGACATCAGTGAGGGGGACTGCACATGGATCAGCTGATCCATTTTAAGGGCTTTGACTGAGTCCGGCAGATGGGCGCCGAAAACGGTACCTGAGAGTTGGTATTCAAGGTCTGCGGCCAGCAGCTGGGCGGCGCGGAACGCCTCCAGGGCGTTTCTCGTGGGGTCTCCGTTTGCACACTGTATGTACGCTAGAATCTTTCCCATCAGTCAGATCACCTTTGCTTCATTGGATAGTACATCAACCAGTTTGGTCGCTATTTCCTCTGCCGATCCTTCGATGAAAGTGGTTTCTTTTATTTTCTCGGGGATATAAAGGCGTGTGATGGACTGCATGGCTGACAATTCGGCGGCAGTGATCCCCAAGTCCGCCATAGTGATTTCCCGGATCTCCTTCTTTTTCATGGCCATGATCCCCTTGAGGGAGGCGTACCGGGGTTGATTTATACCGGATTGGATGGTCAGTAAAGCCGGCAGATCAGCTTCAACAAATCTGAACCAGCCGCCTTCCAATTCCTGCTTTACCTTGATCACACCATCGGGCAGCTCGGTTTCGACGACCATCGTTACATGCGGCAGGTTGAGCTTTTGTGCCAGAATGGGTCCCAGTTCAGCTTCGCCCGTGTCGTCGGCCTGCAAGCCGCTGAGTATCAGGTCGAATTCTTCTTCCCTGAGTATGCGGGCAAACACCTCACCCAGAGCATTACTGTCCAGGTCCGCAAATTGGTCATCACGAAAAAAGATAGCTCGATCGGCGCCTTTGGCAAGGGCATCTTTTACTACCTGGCGGGCCCGTTCCGGCCCCAGGGTACAGACAACTACCTCACCTCCATGGGCTTCCTTCATCAAGAGGGCTTCTTCGAGGGCGTAGTTATCGCTCTCATTGGCAGTGAAAACCAGGTTGGTTTCCTCGACCCAGCGGCCATCCCCGTCGATCTTGACAACAGATCCCTGTGCAGCTACCTGCTTTATCAGTACGAATATTTTCATCAAGTTGCTCTCAGGAAATTGAATAGTAGAATGATAGTGTTACCAATTAAGGAGGCACATTATCGTTTAAAGGCCCCAGCATCCAGACCCACGTCTGAATCACGAGCTTAAATTAGAATTTGAGTACGTGAAATACAAGGCTTAGGGGTTCTCTCTCCCTCTATTATGAATTTGCAGACCTCTTGCCTGATAAAATCACTAATTTGTCCGCGGTTTTCCTTATAATGATCTTGGATTTAATGAAGCCTATACTGTATATCCTGTTCTGTGTGAGAATTGTTGACTGCCAGGTTAACCTGCAACCGGAGTACCTGCATTCAGTGCTTGAAAATGGTCTTGAGGTAGTGGTTGCCGAAGATCACCAATCGCCCCTGGTGTCGATGGCGCTGGTGTTCAAATCCGGGGCATTTACCCAAGCTGCCGGGCAGGGTGGCTGGGCCGATCTGCACCGCCGGACGTGGTTCCTGAGGCACACCGATATGGCGCCGTCCCCCGCTTTCACTGCACTCCTGAGAAACCAGGGCATTTCCTGGACTTCCAGCACGAACGCGGAATGGCAGTCAATTTGTTTCACCACCATGGGAGATACCCTTATCGAGCCTTTGAATCTGTTGCTGAAGGCAGTCCGGACAGCAGTGATCGATGAAGCAAGTGCAGGCCTGGCCAAATCTGCCGCTGTGAAAACACTTAGGGTCAAATCAACCAATCCCCGGTATCGATTGTCCAGGGCAGTTCAGAAGCTGCTCTGGGGCGGCAGTATTGATCAACGTGATAAAGATGGAACAATTGCCGGTATCAACGCACTTGCGGTTGATCAGCTGCGTCTATTTCAGATGCGTTATATTGTGCCCAACAACGCTCTATTAGTGATTGCTGGTGATGTTAAACCGGCGTATGCCCTGGAACAGGCGGAAACAGTATTTGAACAGTGGCCCCAAGGATACGATCCATTTCAATCCCACCCACTTGCCGATATTGAACAGCTGAATACCAACCGGGACTCAATCGTGGTTCACCCTGTGGCCGGAGCCAATCTGGTGGTAGCCTGGCAGGGGCCTGGTCTGGATCGTGATCATAAGGGGGCTGTTGCCATGCGGATTCTGTCGAAAATGCTAATGCTGGAGACATCGCCATTCAAAATAGCATTGTATGGCAGCGGTAAAGTGCTGGACCTGGCAATTAATGCAGATTTACAGCGCAAGGCCGGTATCTTTACCATCACGATTAACACCGCGCCGCAGGATGTCGACGAAGTATACGGTTTACTGTTTGAGATTCTGGGGGAGTATGATGCCAATACCTTGTCATTATGGGCAATGAATGAAGCCATTACCCGTTTGATCTACGAGTCTCACGAGAAACGGAATAATCCTGTTGATCACGCTCTGGAATTGGGCGGTACGTGGGCCACCGGCGGACTTCAGTTTTATGATAACTACCAGGAGGAGCTCGGCAAGGTTGACCTTTCCGCTATCCGCCGGGTGATCAAGGGTTATCTCCTGGCCCGGCCGCACGTAACCGCCGTGGCGGTAGCACCGGCCAACGTGAAAAAACTTAATCTGGATCGAAGTGTGAATCCCCGATGAAGCGTCGTTCCCAACTGGCTGGTTTACTGATCACATTTGGCCTGTTGGCGTGCCAACCTGCACCCGATCCACAAACCACAAGTTTTCTGTTGGAAGGATT